>CAMNGG010000226.1 GCA_946537975.1 uncultured Treponema sp.
CAGGGAATTGAATTTGATTACGCCAGCGTCCAGTGTGTACGCGCCCTCAAAAAACTGGGCTACAAGGTTGCGATTGTAAATAACAACCCGGAAACAGTCAGTACCGACTTTGACACAGCAGACCGACTTTACTTTGAACCGCTCACTCCACCGGATGTTATGAATGTACTTGCCGTTGAAAAGCCTCTCGGTGTAGTTGTGGCCTTCGGCGGCGGAACTGCCATAAAGCTTGCAAAATTCCTCGACAGCCAGGGAGTCCGCATTCTGGGAACCTCCGCCGACGCCATAGACCTAGCCGAAGACCGCGAACGCTTTGAAGAGCTCTGCGACCACCTCAACATCAAACGTCCCCGCGGCCTTACAGTTTTTACGGAAGTAGAAGCCCTGGAAGCAGCAGAAAAAATCAGCTACCCG
This sequence comes from uncultured Treponema sp., assembly GCA_946537975.1. Classification (GTDB taxonomy): domain Bacteria; phylum Spirochaetota; class Spirochaetia; order Treponematales; family Treponemataceae; genus Treponema_D. Next base: position 415 of record CAMNGG010000226.1, read on the forward strand.
GTTCTTATGCGTCCAAGCTACGTACTGGGCGGCCAGAACATGATTATTGCCCGCAACAGTGCCGACGTAAAGGAATACATGAAAATCATCCTGCGCCAGGGAATTGAAAATCCGGTGCTCATTGATAAATATATGGAAGGAAAGGAGCTGGAGGTTGACTGCATCTGCGACGGCGAAGACGTTTTGATTCCGGGCATTATGGAGCACGTTGAGCGAACCGGCATTCATTCCGGCGATTCTATTGCAGTCTATCCCGGCCTCTTTACTCCGGAAATCGAAGAAAAAATAATCCGCCAGTCTACAGACCTGGCCCTTGCTCTTGGCACAGAGGGGCTTGTAAACATTCAGTATCTGATTTACGACAACGGAAACGGCCCCGACCTTTACATCATCGAGGCTAATCCACGTTCCAGCCGCACCGTTCCATATCTGAGCAAGGTCAGCGGTATTCCTATGATAGACCTTGCCACCCGTGCCATGCTGGGAGAAAAAGTCCGCGACATGGGCTATGGCACAGGCCTTTACAGAAAGCCAAATTATTTTGCCGTAAAAGTTCCGGTTTTCAGCTTTGAAAAACTTATGGACGTAGACACACATCTGGGGCCGGAAATGAAGTCCACAGGTGAGGTCCTCGGAATTGCCAGCACCCGCGAGGAAGCCTTGTACAAGGGCATGGTCGCCGCCGGTTGGAAGATGATTAAGCCAGAGGGAGGGGAAGGCCTTCCCCTCGGCTGCACTTCGTCGCAGCCTACCCCTTCCAGCGGGGGACACCCCCGCAACACCCCCGGAGTCCTCTTCTCTGTCCGCCAGTCAGACCTGCCGGAACTCCCAGCCCTTGCCCGCAAGTTCTACAAGCTTGGCTTTACCCTCTACGCAACAACCGGCAACGCTGCAACAATCGAACGCAGCGGCATGGAAGTTACCCATGTGGCAAAAGTTCACGAAGATTATAACAACAACGTAATGACGCTCCTCGAAAGCGGTAAGGTTGCCTATGTAATTTCAACCTCTGCAAAGGGACGCGACCCGGTAGCCGAAAGTGTAAAGCTCCGCCGCCTTGCCGTTGAGCGCGACATAGACTGCCTCACCGCGTTAGATACCGCTAACGTACTCGCAGATTGTCTTGCCAGCGACTACTCGCTGGACAACTTAAGTCTTGTAGATATCAATTCAGATTTTATGGGAGGAAAATATGAGTAAATTTATTTTAGTAACCGGAGGTGATCGTTCGCTTCGCGAACTTAGCGAGTTTGCGCAAGCGCAAACTCGAACAATTTCGGAGGTCTATAATGTCTAAATTCATATTTGTCACCGGAGGCGTTGTTTCAGGATTAGGAAAAGGAATTACCGCTGCCTCACTTGGACGTCTTTTAAAATGCCGCGGCCTCAAAATTGCGAGCCAGAAGCTTGACCCATACATGAATGTAGACCCGGGAACAATGAGCCCCTTCCAGCACGGAGAAGTTTTTGTAACAGAAGACGGTGCCGAAACCGACCTGGACCTCGGCCACTACGAGCGCTTTATCGACGAAAATCTTACAAAGTATTCCAACATGACCAGTGGCCGCGTTTACTGGAACGTCCTCAACAAGGAACGACAGGGAGAATATCTTGGTCAGACCGTTCAGATTATTCCTCACGTAACAAACGAAATCAAAGATTTTATTTTGAAAAACGCCGAGGTTAGCGGTGCTGACGTAAGCATTGTAGAAGTCGGAGGTACAATCGGTGATATCGAAAGTCAGCCCTTCCTCGAAGCAATCCGCCAGCTGGCTCTGGAAGTTGGCCGCCGCAACTGTCTTTTTATTCACGTTTGTCTGGTGCCATACATCTCCGGTTCAGACGAGTTTAAATCTAAACCAACCCAGCACTCAGTTAAGGAGCTCATGGCCGTTGGTATTCATCCGGATATTATCGTTGCCCGCTGCGACGAAGAAATCCCTCTAGATATCCGCAGAAAAATCAGCCTTTTCTGTAACGTTGGAGAAGACTGCGTCATCAACAACACAACCTGTAAGAGCCTTTACGAAGTTCCTCTCATGCTCCATGCCCAGAATATGGATGATGTAGTTTGCCGCGACCTTGGCCTTGACTGCGCCGGCGGCGACCAGCATTATCCTGAGCTTGCGGCCTGGTCAAAAATGGTAGAAACAATTCATGCCCGCAAGGGTGAGATTCAGGTTGCTCTTGTTGGCAAATACGTAAAGCTTCACGACTCATATTTGAGCATTGTAGAATCGCTTAACCACGCAAGCTTTGTAGTTGGGAAAAATGTCAAAATCAAATGGGTAGATTCAGACAGCGTAACAGATGAAACTGCTGCTGAAGTTTTTGCTGACTGCTCAGGAATCATTCTGCCGGGCGGCTTTGGTCACCGTGGAGTTGAAGGAATGGTTTGCGCCTGCCGCTATGCCCGCACCCACAAGCTTCCATATTTTGGAATCTGTCTTGGAATGCAGATTGCAGTAATTGAATTTGCCCGCTCCGTTCTCGGTTACGCAGATGCAAACAGCCGCGAGTTCGACGAAATGTGCGAGCACCCGGTTATCGACCTGATGAAAAATCAGGAGGGTGTAATTAAGGGCGGCACAATGAGACTCGGAAGCTACCCTTGTAAAGTAACTGCTGGAACAATTCTTGAAAAGGCTTATGCGGTCCCTGAGGCACTCGAAGGGCCGCTTACTATCAACGAGCGCCACCGCCACCGCTACGAGTTCAACAACGATTACCGCTCTCAAATGCAGGAGGCAGGTCTTACAATCAGCGGAACAAGCCCGGACAGCACTCTTGTGGAAGCCGTAGAAGTTGAAGGACAGTTCCATGTCGGTGTTCAATTCCATCCGGAATTTAAGAGCCGCCCAAACAATGCAGGACCGCTCTTTGTGGAATTCTTGCGTGCATGTGATGCCTAAGCTATAATAAAATGCAGGAGATTTAAATGTATACAAAAGACGAAGTTTTAGATTTTATTGAAGAAGAGGATGTAAAGTTCATTCGCCTTGCTTTTTTTGATTTAAAAGGAAAACAGAAAAATATTTCGATTATGCCAACCGAACTGGGACGTGCCTTTGAAAATGGCATTCCTTTCGATGCATCCGCAATTGAAGGCTTCGAAAATCCACAGAAGTCTGAGCTTTATCTTAAGCCGGACCCTTCTACCCTTGCAATCATTCCATGGCGTCCTGCTACCGGAAAAGTTGTCCGCATGTTCTGTAATATCCTCACCCCTGATGGAAGTCCTTATCTTAAAGACAGCAGAACAATTTTGCAGAAGGCCTGTCAGCAGCTTAAAGACGAATGTGGTGTAGAAATGATGATTGGAACCGAAGTTGAGTTTTACCTCTTTAAACTCGACGAAAAAGGAGAACCAACCAGCGAGACCTTCGACAAGGCCGGCTACATGGACATTGCGCCGGAAGACCACGGAGAAAATATCCGCCGCGAAATCTGCTTTACTCTTGAACAGATGGGAATCACTCCGGAAGCCAGCCACCACGAAGAAGGCCCCGGCCAGAACGAAATTGATTTCCATTATTCTGATGCCCTCACTGCCGCAGACAATGTTGCTACCTTCAAGTGGATTGTAAATACAAAGGCCGCAAGCAATGGACTTTACGCAGACTTTTCTCCAAAACCTATTGCGGGCCAGGCAGGAAATGGAATGCACATAAATATTTCTTATCGTCCTGCAAACGGTAAAACAGAAAAAGATGCAGAAGATTTACTGCCATATATTCTCGGTGGAATTCTCAAGCATATAGCAGAAATTACATACTACTTAAATCCTGTGGATAATTCATACAACCGTCTGGGAGCCTGTAAAGCACCTGAATATATTTCCTGGGGTAAAGAAAACCGTTCCACCCTTATTCGAGTTCCATCAAGCAAAAACACAAAGCGTCTGGAGCTTCGTTCTCCTGACCCTCTCTGTAACATCTATCTTGTGCTTACACTTTTGATTGAAGCAGCAATCGAAGGAATCAAAAATAAAATTGAGCCGCCTGCAGAAACTGGAGAAAATCTTTTTGATGAAAATGTTAGCAAACAAACTTCGTTAACAGCGCTTCCTAAATCTCTGGCCGAAGCAAAAGGCCTCGCAGAAAACAGCGACTTTGTAAAAAAAGTTTTAGGAGCAATTATTGCTTAAAAACGAGTTCGGAATGACAGGTGTTTTATAAATGGAAGCAGAATCGCACAGCGTTCTTTTAGTATCGCGCGACAGTAAAATAGTTTCTCAAATCTCCGCCTTTCTGGTGCCGCCTCTTTTTGAACTAACTGCAACAAGTGATTTCAACGAAGCCCGCCGCCTCGCAACGGAGCGCAGCTTCAATATAATTATTGCGGACTCAGGCGACGGTTATGACACCGACTTTGCCATCAACGTTGCTGACTCTTATTCAACAATTTTGTTACTCGTGCCTAACGAACATTTTGATGAAATCTCTTACCGCGTAGAAGGCTACGGAATCCTGACAATCACAAAACCTTTCGAGCCTTTTTATCTTTACAATATGATGAAGATTGCAATTGCCGTACAGTACAAGGTACAGGTGCTTTCAAGCCAGACAACAAAGCTCAAGGTAAAGATGGAAGAAATCAAACAGGTAAACCGCGCCAAAATGCTTTTGATGCAGAATATGAATATAAGCGAGCAGGAAGCCCACCGCTACATTGAAAAAGAAGCCATGGACCGCGGCATGAAGAAAACTGCAATTTCCGAAGAAATAATAAAGACCTACGGCTGATACTAAACCGGATACTCTCCGGAAAAACATCCCTTACAGAAACCTCTGTCTCCCTTGCCACAAGCTGACAAAGCAGAAATCATTCCTTCAAGACTTATAAAGGCTAGTGAGTCCGCACCTATTTCCTGACGGATTTCTTCGAGCTCGTGTGTACTGGAAATCAATTCATTTTTACTTGGGGTATCAATTCCGAGGTAGCAGGGGAACTTAACCGGAGGCGAGCTTACCCGAAAGTGAACCTCTTTTGCACCGGCTCGTCGCAGAATCTGAACCAGGCGGCGGCTTGTAGTCCCACGTACAATTGAATCATCAATTACAATTACACGCTTTCCTTCCAGATCGCTTCTTATGGCATTGAGTTTTACAAAAACCATATTCTCACGTTCCTTCTGAGTTGGAGCTATGAAGGTTCGGCCTATGTATTTATTTTTGATGATTCCCATTCCATACGGAACTCCGCTTGCTCTTGCATACCCCTGGGCCGCACCAAGACCGGAATCAGGAACGCCGATTACAATATCAGCTTCTACTGGAGATTCCTTTGCCAGCACCTCTCCCATTTTATAGCGGGCTTCCTGAACAGCAATCCCGTCGATTACACTGTCCGGGCGGGCAAAGTAGACATATTCGAAAATACAGGTCTGCTTTGAATAGCAGCCGGCACAATGCTCTTTTGAGTTTTCCGAACTACCGTTAGTTAGTATACTCTTAAGACCGTCTTTGTTTATTACAACAATCTCGCCAGGTTTTACATCTCTAACAAAACGCCCATTCACAGAGTCTATCGCACAGGACTCGGAAGCAAAGATTATATTGCCACACGGATTCGAAAGGTCTAACGACCTTTCCTTTTTTAAATTAGATTTTTCGTTAGAAAAATCCAATCCGTGTGGTCCATCCCCGCCCGGTAATTGTCCAATACATAGCGGACGTATTCCATTCGGATCTCTTACTCCAATCAGCATATTTTCGGTCATAATGCAGAGAGCAAAGGATCCCTTTATTTCTTTCACAGCCTGAACCACAGCTCTTACAAAAAGGTCACTGTCATGCTGCCTAGCCAAGTCCTGCTGACCAGGCAAGTCATGCTGAACTTGCTTCAGCATCTCTTCGCGGGTGTGCCCAAGCTTTCCACCGTTCTCAACAAACTTCCAGACAATCAGCTTAAGAATAACTTCGGTATCACTGGAGCTGGAAAAGGTACTGCCGCCATCCTCAAGGCTTTCACGAAGCTCCTCATAGTTTACCAGCTGGCCGTTATGAGCAAGTGCAATCGACCCCATCTTAAAGGCGTTCATAAAGGGCTGTGCATTTTCTATTGTACGGCCACCGGCAGTTGCATAGCGAACATGACCTACGGCAATGTTTCCGTCCAGCGACTCAAAATGTCCCTGTTCAAAAACATCACTCACAAGGCCCATTCCCTTATGCAGTTTGATTTTAGCTCCATCACTTACTGCAATTCCAGCACTCTCCTGTCCGCGGTGCTGAAGACTTGTTAATGCAAAGTACGACAAAGCAGCTGCATTTTCTGCCCCGTAAATTCCAACAACACCGCACTCATCATGAAAGCCCATTTTAATTCTCCAAAAAGATGCCCGGGCCAAGCACGGGCATGACATGTTTTGACAAAAAAAAACGCCGTAGACATAGTCCTGCACAAGGCAGAAATATATCTACGGCGTCTTTGCCATATATTTACATTATCGTAATATGCAGGCCGTCTGTCAATTGGTGATAATCCGGTTGCGGCCTCCGGTCTTTGCCTCATACATGGCGTGATCAACGCGGTCAAAAATAATCTGAGCGGTATCTCCTTTCTTTACCTCGGTAAGACCAATACTGCAGGTTATCTTAATTTCTTTTTCAAACTCGGCAGCCTCTACGGCTTTTCGCAGACCATCCGCAATCGGCTTAAGCTGATCAAGAGGCATACCATAACAGACAGCAACAAATTCCTCGCCTCCCCAGCGGCCAATCGCAAACTTATAAGGGGCAATAAAATCTTTTACAACCTTTACAAAAGCCTTAAGAACAAAATCGCCGACAGAATGTCCAAACTTATCGTTCACTTTTTTGAAGAAGTCGATATCCAGCATCATAAAGGAAACCGCTTTTCCGTCGCTGTTATAGCCTTCAATTGAATTGCTGATTTCAGTTTCGATGCGGCCATGGTTGAAAATATCTGTAAGCGGATCTTTCGAAGCCATTTCTTCATAACGCTTGAGGGTATCAAAAAGCTTCATGTGATTTTCGTGAATATTCTGAACCATGAATACAAAGCGGAAGTCGTCTTCGTTTGTTGTAGCGGCCCGGCTGAAAATCAGCTTAACCCAGATAAAAACGCCTTCAAGGTTTTTCATCTGGCAGTCAAAGGAAGTGGCACGACCCGGCTCAAGATTTTTCTTAAGCCAGTCCGGATCAGTACGTTCAAGGAAGAGCTTCTGATCATCCGGCCAGATCATATTTACAATCATCATTCGCCATTCTGTATATTTCACATCATAATTCTGCGGATTATCAGAAAGTTCTGTTACGTTGATGCTGTATGAAATATCTTTTATCAAATCAACATACATAGAGAAGAGGAATGTGTTCTGCATTGTGTCGAGCTTTCTCGCCGTCTGGAAGTCACGCAGATACTCACTGCTATCAAGCTCATCAAGAATAAAAATATATTTTTTGCAGGATTCATCTATCGGATAAATTGAAATCTGAACCTGATGTATTTTTTCTTCAATACTGAGATTTATACGGTCAACATATTTACCCTTGAACTGCCCAATCATCGGAATAAAAACATGATAATCATCGGCAATCTTCTTTGGGTTATCATTGAGATGGAACCAGAGCTTTTCGACAAGATCCTTATAGCTTCCATTATCCTTAAGAAATTTGTCAAAAATCCCCTGCTTTTTGATAACGTTATAACTATCCTGCTCCGCATCAACAATAATTATCGAGTCAATCTTATCGAACAACAAATCTGAAATGCTTTCTTTCGTATAAACACTCATTCAAGATTCCTTCTTTTCCCGTATCTATCTATTATTACACTAGGTGAATAAGAATGCAATGTTTTTTTTAAAACAAAAAACCCATTTTGCAATTGCAAAATGGGTTATGGGCCATCTTAGACTTGAACTAAGGACCAAAGGATTATGAGTCCTCTGCTCTAACCACTGAGCTAATGGCCCGAAATGTTTTTATAATTTATCAGAAAATCACAAAAAACACAATACTATTCAACGGTAACCGATTTGGCGAGATTTCTTGGTTTATCAGGGTCGAAGCCGCGTTGAACGGCGCAGTAGTAGGCAAAAAGCTGGGCTGGAATTACGGTCAAAAGAGAGGCCAATGTGTCTGAGCACTCTGGAATCTTGAAGACCTCGTCGGTTTTGCCTTCAAAGGCCTTTTCATCCTGGGTAATGACAAGCACAGTTGCGCCGCGGCTCTTTACTTCTACCATGTTTGAACCGATTTTGTCGTACAAATCAGGCTGGCTGGCAATTGCCACAACCAGAGTCTGAGGGTCAATCAGGGCGATTGGACCATGCTTAAGCTCACCGGCCGCAAAAGCTTCAGAATGCATGTACGAAACTTCCTTGAGCTTCAGAGCACTTTCAAGCGAGGTAGCCGAATCAAACTGACGACCAATATAGAAAATTTTATCCTTATTAAACTGGCGGGCAGCAAACTTCTGAATAACTTCTTTTCCATCGAGAATCTGCTGAATCTTTGCAGGAATACCTTCAAGCTCAGTCAAAAGCTTTGTAGCCTCAGCATCACTCAAAGTACCGCGCAGCTTACCAGCCTTAATGGCAAGCAGGTAAAGACACAAAAGCTGGGTTGTATAAGCCTTAGTAGAAGCAACCGCAATTTCAGGACCCGCAAGAGTGTAAATAACATCATCTGCCTCGCGACTCACAGTAGAACCAACACAGTTTGTAATAGCAACAACCTTGAGCCCCTGCTCCTTAGCAAGACGCAGCGCACTCAGAGTATCGGCAGTTTCACCAGACTGAGAAATAACCATGAAGATATCACTCTTATCAAGAATCGGATTTCGGTAGCGGAACTCAGAGGCAACATCAACATCAACCTTCATACGGGCAATTTTTTCGAAAGCATACTTTGCAACCACACCCGCATGATAAGCAGTACCGCAGGCAGTAATTACAAGACGACTGGCCGTCTTCCAGGCCTCGTCCATCGCATTTTCTTCAAAATAAACATCAGTAGGCTTACCAGTGCCGTCCTTCACAATACGAGGACGCATAGTATCAGTAAGGCCCTTAGGCTGCTCATGAATCTCCTTAATCATAAAGTGCTCATAGCCGCCCTTAGTTGCCGCATCCATATCCCATTCAACATGACTAGGCTCTTTGATGATTTTTTCACCCTCAAAGTTGAAGAGGTCCACATGGTCGTTATACAAAACCGCAAGCTCGCGTTCACCAAGATAGTAAACATCGCGGGTGTGCTCAAGAATAGCAGGAACATCAGAAGCAATAAAGTTCTCGCCCTGGCCAAGACCAACAATAAGAGGACTCTCCTTGCGGGCCGCAATAATTCGGTCCGGATAATTTTTACAGATTACGCCGAGAGCATAAGAGCCTTCAAGCACATGCAGAGTTTCAATAACAGCCTTAAAGATGTCACCTGTTGCCTTGTACTTCTGGTCCAGCAGATGAACAACAACTTCAGTATCAGTTTGAGATTTAAATACAACACCCTGAGCCTGCAGCTTAGCCTTAAGCTCAGCATAATTTTCGATAATACCGTTATGAACGATAGAAATTGTGCCGTCCATATTTGTGTGCGGATGGCTGTTAGTGTCGCTTGGCTCACCGTGAGTAGCCCAGCGTGTATGACCGATTCCAAGATTTCCTTTGATAAAATTGTCAGTCTTCAAAGCCAGCTGATTTTCAAAGTCGGAATACTCCTTTCCCTTGAGCCCTTCCGGAATCACTTCGCCGGTAATACGCTCAGAAAGATTTTTCAGCATACCCTTTACTTTCTGAACAACAATCTCGTCTCCAGTATAAACCGCGATACCTGCCGAATCATAACCGCGATATTCAAGTTTCTTCAACGCCCGAATCAAAACCGACGTAGCATTTTTATTTCCAACGTAGCCCACAATGCCACACATAGAAGTCTCCTGTATTTTTCCTGTATATTTTAATTGATATATTTTACAAGAAAACCGGGCTTTCCGCAATTACCAGTAAGAATTGACGGGCGAGCGGGGAGATTGGGGAAGTTATGATGAGTTATGACAAAATTTGCAAGTTATGATGAGATATGATTAGTTATGATTACTTGTAAAGACATATGGATGATGAATAGACTATAAATTATTTAACATATATAATTATTTCTGAGGTAATTAATGATAAAACTTGAATCTGACAAATGGATTGAAGGTTACGCTTTCTCTGTTCATACTTTATATAGTATTTATGTAGGTGAAAATGAATATGGTCATCCTACTTATGACACAAAGCGTACTCAAATGGGAGAATTAGTTTATCAATTAAAATATAAACAAAACATTTCAATATTACCTCAAATTCTCGATTTATTAAAAGCTGATTCGTCTTTTGTCAGTTTTATAAAAAAAGACTTTGTTATCTTAGTACCAGCAACAAGAAAAGACAGACAATTCCAACCTGTCGAAATTGTAGCAGATTTGTTACATGAAAATGGCTTTAATAATGTATATGCTTTTGCATTAACCCGAACGAAAAATAACGACTGATGAAAGTATTTATATCTGGCTCAATCAGCATAAAAAAACTTCCTCAAATTGCGAAAGAAAAACTTGATAAAATAATCTCCCAGGGACTTACTGTCATAATTGGTGATGCAAATGGGGTTGATTCAATAGTTCAAAGTTATCTTGCAACACAAAAATATAGCAATGTAATCATTTATCACATAGGAACTTGTATACGTAATAATATTGGAAACTGGCCAACACTTTCTGTTCCTTCCCAAAACCTTACAGGAAGAGCCATGTTCACATTAAAAGATAAAAAAATGGCTTTGGATTCTGACTTCGGTATGATGATTTGGGACGGCAAAAGCAAAGGCACGAAAGCAAATATCCAGGAAATGACAAAGCTAGGCAAACATTTTTATGTTATCCAAAATGAGAGCATTTTCACAGATAAAGCGTTTATACCAGAAACAATCGAACAGCCTGAATTATTTCTGGTATGAAAAAAAAATTACTAAAATCTACAAAATCTCATCTATATTGAGACACTTTATTAAGTTTTAGCAGATTATAATACTTTTCTATGCTATAACTTGCTAAAACTTAATCATTTTCACCTATTTTAGCAGATTATAGTGGGATGTAGTTCAAAACGTAGTTACATTCGAGAATTTTCTGTAACTTGCAATAATGGAAAATTCCCCGGCTTGACCGGGGAATTGTTTACTGCTTCTGGGCGGTTTCCATGTAGCCTTCGGCACTTGTCGGGCGGATTTCGTAGGCAACAACAGGATAAGCAGTTCCGTTACCGTAAGTTGTTCCGTTAGCACTTGTTGTACCGCTTCCTTCATGTGAAGTGTCTGCTGTATGAACAGAGTTCTTTATTACTCCGGCGGAGTCCTTCCATACTGCCACGTTTACACGATCCTTTGGAGCATTACTTGGAGTTGGAACATTTGATACTTCCCAATAACCGGTAAAGCAGTCGCCATCTTCTTTTGCAGTACCCTTTGCAAGACTTGTAAGTGCCGCACCTTCTTCTGTAAGGTAAGCCATCTTAGGTCCGAAGCTTCCATAGTAGCTGATATATGGAATTGCCTTTGCATTGTTTCCAGTGCCATTCATAGCTACATCAATAGTGAGGTTTGTACCTACAATACCGTTTGAATCTACAACACAAGACATAGTGTCTTCTGAATATGGGTGATCTCCATCAATAACATAACTGCCAAGTTTAGCATAACGGATATCACCGGCATCTTTGTCGTAAGCAGCAATATGAATTGAATTATCCCCTGCAACCTTTATCTGACAGTACTGTCCGGCACCTGTGAAGATTTGTTCAGGACCATACCAGTTGTCTTTAGTTTTTGCAGAACCTTCAAAATCAGCTCCGAGGGTAGACAAATCTTTCTTATTATAGGTATACATAAGATTTCCATCTTCTTCGTCATACCAGACCATTACAACAACATCATATTTAGTATTATCTGCATTTGTACCACCGTCTGGAATTACGTCTATTGCAACATAAGAACCAGGGTTACCAAGTGCAGTTGTTGTTGTAGGAGATCCTTTGCCTTGAGCATCATAGGTATAGGCTGCTGATTCGGCGATAATTGCAAACTGATAAACATTATATTTATCCATTTTTACTGTTTCGCCATGAAGATTTACTTTTTCTCCGTTATCTCCCAAATTCTTAGAGCCATAAGCATCACTTATATAACCAATTCCATTCCAACCACGCTTATCATTATAAGATTTTGGCTGGCTTGCCCATCTGAAACGGATTTCCTGATTCATATGGTCGTAATAAGCTAAGTATACTTTTGCATTTGCTCCACTTCCACTGACAGCAAGACTAGGACTCAAAACACGGCTCTTGTCTATGTAGTTTCCTTCTGCATCAGTTTGGTTATTTGCTCCAGCAGGTGATTTATCAGCCTTTGTTCCAATCTGACCAATCTGTTCAAAACGCTGATGTCTATCTCCTGATTTATTTCTATCATTACCAGTACCACTCTGTCCCCATAAACTGGTCATAAAGGCAAATTTTGCTACAGAAGAGGCTCCATTTATATCTCCGCCTAATGCTGTTCCAAAAGTATTACCTTCACTATCATAAGTAAAGCCTGTTGCGCTTAAATTATCAAAATCACCAAGCCATTCCTGATAAGAATTATCTTTTTTAGCCATACTGAATACACGAGGTCCACTCTGATAAGCAAAACCAATAAGGTCACTAGATGGGTTTATCTTCATAATAGGATCAGAAATTACACCTGGCTTAGAAGGCTTTGCAGCTCTGCTGTCAAAGTACCAGATATCAAGATAAGTATCATCTGTTAGACCATAGTTGCTTGTTTCATTAGGCATGCGGTTATAGAAGTTACTGAATGTTTCATAAGTATCTTCCTTACCATAATCATCGCGTTCCGGAATATCTGCGGCCGCAACACCGTAACTGCCCTGTGCATCGTTATCATTCTTGTTGTTTAAGCTTTCAATGTTACCGACCTTTACATAAACGGCGCTGCTTGTAAAGTCAGTAAGGGCATCTGCCGCTGTTGCATAAACGAAAATCGAAGTATCATTCTTTCCGTCGCCGTCTATATCCTTAGTCTTTGTTGTACCGAGTACAGCAGTGTGAGAAGTTAAAGCGTTGCCCGCTGCATCTACAGGACTGTCATAAAGTGTAGCACCAGCAAGATTAAAGCCATATACACCAATGCGTTCAGTTCTTGCTACAGGATAATGACCGAGCGCAGTTCTATCATATTCAGAGGTATCTTCTTTCTTACTCTTCTTTGAAAGTGCTGTCTTAAAGCCACGGATATATGGAACCACGTCTACTGAATACTTACAGGTATGAGCAGCCTGTCCATTATCACCACCAGTCTGGGCTACAGTACCGGTAACTCCGTTATTTGCGAAAGCGTTATTATTTACATATACAGCAGCTCCGTTGCCATTTAAGGATGGTTTACCATAATCCAGAGCTCCTACAGTTATAACAAGGCCAGCCTGTACTGCAATGCCAGCCTCTTCTGTGTCGAGAGTCCAGGTCCAGTGAACTACATGACCATATTCCTGACTTGCATAAGGAACCTTCTGGTCTGCGGTCTTGCCGCTTGGAAGGGCTGTAATATAACCGGCAGCAAGTAATTCTCCATAAGTTGCCTGAGTAATTTTTGTACTCCAGCCACTACCAGTTGTTTCTTCAGGCCAGCTTCCATTATATTCGGCAATGACCTGATTCAGTAATACTGAGCCCTCACTATTTGTGAGCTTAACAGAAAGATTCTTAAGTAATGAATTATCCTGTGCTATACCTTCCAGTTTGATTGCACCAGAAATTTTTGGATTCAAGCCGTAAATACCTGTACCGCCGGCAGTAAAGCTTGAAGGTAAATCCTTACTAAGCTCTATGTGTCCTTTTTCTCTGCTGTTTTCTGCAAGAGAGTTATTTTCTGCATCCTTCCAGTAGAAAGGAATAATCTTATTCAAAGCAGGAGCAGTATCATTAAGCTCTACATCCATAATTACATTCATTACAGCCTTCTGGTTTTCACCAGGAGTTGAGTCGTGAATTGTAAAGGCAAACTTCTGATTTGCTCCATCTGTTATATTGTTATCATCATCATCCTTAGCAAGCAGCTGTTTCAGAGGAAGCTTGATTTCTCCATTTAAAACAGTTTCAGTTTCTGCAGTTCCTGTTCCAATAGAACCTGGGGTTGTATATGAATAATATGGGTCATTCCAGCCGTCATTCGTTGTCTTTCGTTTTGCAACTGAATAGGTATAAGTCAAAGCCCCGTTACCACCTACAATTTCCGGCTTAATAACAAGAGTACGTCTAATCTTAATTGCACTTACTGGAGAGGCTGCGGTTGAAGTCTTTGGAATTGTTACATCAATTGCCTTCTTTGCTCCGTCCATACCATCTTCGTAGCAATTTGAATAAAGGTCGTTATTATAGAACTCATCTTCATCCACTTTTCCGTTACCATCTTCGTCTATACCAATCGTTGCGCCGGCAATACGAGGAGCATTATTCTGTACCATTGCGGCAACATCCAGAGCCGCTCTGTTACCTGCTTTATCGAAGGCAATGTAATGCAGGGTAACTGAACCATCGCTGATATTTCTTGAGTTGATTGTCGCATCCCAGTTGTATTTTGTACCAACCTTTGTCAAATGCTCAGGCATAAGGTCGCCGTCATCATAAATACCTGTAGGGTAGCCATAACCATAATCTGTAGTCAGTGTATTATATTCACCTGGAATATTTTCCGGGTTAGTATTATCAATTACATTTGCAATTGCAAACAAAGCACTGGAAGTTTCGCCAGGTGCGCCAGAGAGTGTTACACTTGTACCTTCAATGCTTTCTATTCTGTAAATAACACCATTTACTTTTGCAAGGCCATACTTATGAGCACAAGAAGGAAGTGATGAAACTGTAATAGAAGTCTGATTTACTTCTGTAACCTCTGCACTCTGCCAGTACAAGTCATCTTCATATGGAAGACCAGAATAATCCATAATGTTGCCGCTTGTGTTTACCTTAAGCATAGGGTCAAAAATCTTTGTAGCCTGACTGGTAACATTTCTTGTAAAGTAGAATACTATGCGTTCAATTCCACTCTGGTTTTTATTATTTACAGTATTTTCATAAGCTTCAGATTCAATTGTATAAAGTCCGTTTGTATTAAAAATCTTTTTATTTGCGGCAATTGGAGTTACATCCGGAGCCTTATTATCATAATTTACAATAAACTGCTTTGTCTGAGTCTTAGCATTTGAACCAGAACCATTATCTGTTGCTCTTAAAGTAACTTCAGATACATCAACTGCATTAGTTGTGTCAGAACCTACAGGGAAGCAGAATACATAATTTGTTTTGCCTCCTGTTACAAAGGCTTTTTTGATTGAGCCGTCTGAACCAAGACTATTGCCTATAGCAGTTGCGGTATCTTCTGTTTCACCTAAGGCAACCTGGCTGATACCACTATCATCTGTAACCTTTCCGATTACATACCATTTGCCAGAAACATACATTCTGTCTGTGTAAGAGCGCTGAGCCTTTACTGAACCTTCTGCAAAGGAAATTGAACCAGCATTATCTCCAGAAGCTTCAACAACAAGACCGGTAGATGCATCAAAGCCAGTATTCCACTGAACAAGCTTTATATCCTGATCAATCTGAGGAAGGTCATTATCTACTCTGAAAGACTTTATTTTTGCACTACTGAGTAATGGAGGTACTGCAGAGGTATCTCTTGCATAAACACGAACCTTTATCTGGCGAGGAGTTCCTGTTTCAGCAGGATTAAACTCTCTGTTTTCATTAATCTTCTGGCTCCATACACTACCGTTTACATTTATTTTAATACCCTTCTGGAGTGTTGTTGTTCCCGGATAATAAAGGCCTGGAATATTTTCCAGTGTATAACCATAGTCGTCACTTGCCAGAATTGTCTCATCTGCTGTAGTCCAGCTTCCGTCATTATTGCAGTCTATCTGCATGTAAACTTCTGTAATAGTATGTTTACCTTTTGCAGAACCCATAAGGTTGATCTTACCACCGAGAATAGGATTTTCTTCGTCAGCAGCAGGATAGCTGAATTCTACAGTAGGGCGGCTTCCCTGAGGGTTTACAAGAATTGGCCAGGCAACTTCTTTCTTATTGCCGGCAGAATCTACTGCCTTAAGATGCAGATAAAGAGTAATCAAATCTTCAAAAGGATTTGTTGTAGAAACTAAATCCTCCTGAATAGTAATACCCATAGCCTTAAGCCAGCCGTTCAAATCGTAAGTATGATCTGGGGTTGAGTTTGTCGCTCCGTCAAACTGAATATTAAAGGTAGAAACTGCAGAATTGCTGTATTCCCTGTAAGCGCAGACTGTAGCCAGTGATGCAAGAGGAATTGTTTCTCCTGCTTTATTTGTAACAGGGAAAGTATTTCCTGAAGTCACTTCACCTGATTCCGGATTCTTTTTAATATAAGTCCAGCTTGTAGTTGCGTCTGGAGAAGTTTCAACAGGAGAAACCGCATACCAGAAGTTTACACTTTCTGTGAAGGTTCCTACAGCAAAAATCTGATCACTCTGTTCAGAACCACTTGCCGGTGTTGAAACAGTAATTTCAGGATCTGTATTATCTATCCTGAACTGCTTTGTTGCAGTGCCTGTACGAGAAGCATTATCCTGTGCTGTAACAGTGATATTCATTAATCCGTCGCCGATTGTACAGTCAATAGTTGCATAATAGATACCTGCTTCACCGGCAACTGTACTTGGAGTAACTGTAACAGGCTGTCCTGCTCCGCTGCCAATTTTCTTAGTAAGTGTCACTGCATCGGCACTTGGGGAGCCATCTGCATTTGTTTTTATTCCACTTCCATTATCTGTAGCGTGTATCTTAAGCTTTATTTCTTCTGTATCTCCACCAAGAACTGTAGTAAAGGAATCTGGCGCTGTCCAGGTAGCTCCGTCATCTGTACTTACGCCCTCTATAGCAACAACAGGCAATTCTGTATCGAGAATTGTATAGATTACAGGGGCGGCGTATGATGAACCTTCTGTTTCGAGTCCATATTTATTTCCCTTGAGGTCTTCTACATAAACCTTTTTCCAGTCACCTGCGGTTGAGGTAAACTCTGTACCATTTGCATCTATAATCTTGAATTCAATTATCTGCTTTCCATCGCTATCCAGTTCAAAGCTTCCGTTGCCGCTGTTCAAGGTAATAGCGGTCCAGTTAGTATAGTCTGTAGCGCCAGTAGTTGCATTGAGGCGTCCTGTTCTAAAGAAGGCATAATCGCTTGCTGCAAGACCGTCATCATCTGTAACGTCTATGAAAAGCTGCTTTTCTTTTAAGAGAACACGGTTATCTGCAGACATTATATTGTTCTTAGGCTTTAATGAATATTCAGAAATTGAAATTACAGGACGGTCTGTATTGCGGTCTACGATATATTCTACAGGGCTAATTCCATTATCAATTGAAGTATTACCTGCTTCATCTGTTGCTACAACTAAAATCCATACAGGCTTAGTTATTTCGTTGGTAGTAACAAAATCATAGAAATCAACATCAAATGAATAATTATAAAGCTGAGAAATATTTCTGTTATAAGTTGTAAGTGCATCCGGATTTGCCGGAGCACTTGCAGTTGTAAGAGTTTTTAAGCGTGTATAGCCGGAAAGTGCTGCAGGAGCAGAGGCGTCTGTTGAATAGTAAAGGTCTACCTTTGCAGGGCTGCTTCCTTCGTCACTTGAAGTTCCGCTTATTGTGTTCATGCCATTAAGGCGTGTCGGGTTATTTGTGTTTACAGCAGGGCTTGAAATTGTAACTGCCGGAGCTTCTGTATCTACACGCAGAGTGGCAATCTTTGTGGCTGTCGGGTTCTTATTTCCAAGGCCATCGTGCTCTGCCCAGTCTTCTACTTCAATAGAAATTACAGGGCGCTCACCGGCATCTGCAAACCAATCTCCTTCCGGATCAAGAATAAGATTCCATTCAACATAAGAAGATGCATTCGTTAAAGTGCATGAAGGAGTAGCAGCTGTAATTGTAGGATTTGCAGGACTCTGTGCAACAGGGCTTTCCTTATCTGGTGCATAACCTTTATAAGAGAAGGTTCCATAACCACCAGTAACATTTGTTACTACACCGTCAGCACTTGTCTGGCTTCCGTCAGTGTGAGTTACAGTGCCACTAAGACTGTCTGCATTAAGTTCCATCTTAGCAACGCCATTTACAAGAACTCTAAGTGCCTTAATTCCAGAATCAACATCATAAGCAGAACCGCTAAGCTCAATTTTCTTTGTACCGTTTGTAAGCTGCTCGGTATGTGTTGCATTAATAACAGGAGCAGTCTGGTCAACATGTACAGAAAGAACTGTGACAGCTCCAGTATTACCACAATTGTCGGTCGGGCGGATTACAAGATAATTAGTATTGCTTCCAGTTGTTGGAGCAAAGCCAGGAATACTTGCTGTTGCTTTCCATGCAGTTCCTTCAGCGATAGAACCCACATTAGAATCATAGAAAGAATAGTATTCCCCTTCTTTAAGCAGGAAGGTTCCTGTCTGAGCAGCACCGCTTGTTGTAAAGTCTGGAGTGCTTGAAACACTGCCAGCAGTAAATAATTTATACTCAAGTTTTGAAAGGCCACTGCCCTCTTCATTTACAAATATTTCGAAGTCTACAGAATTAAGTCTGCCGTATGAATACTCGCAGTAGCGGCCTTCGCCAAGCTTGAGGTTATTGTATTTTACAATATCTTCTCCACGGAAGTTATAACGATTATCCGGACCTTCTCCAGTAATTATCTGTGGAGCATCCTGGTCAAATTTAATTGTAAAGCTTACGGTCTTTTTATTCTTTGCCCTATCAGTTGCTTCAAGAGTTACTGTAGCTGGAGAATTCCAGCTGCTCAAATCGATAGTTGAATCATTAAAGGTCCAGCTGGAATTTGTTGAGGTGAAAGGTCCTATTGTTGTTTCACCTTGTCCTGTTATTGTGAGTTTTATATTTTCAAATAATCCGCCGTCATCGGTAGCAGTACCGCTGATTGTAAAGGCTCCGTCTGACTTACGGATATAATATTCTGCTGTCTGTCCTGTTACAGTTTTTTTGTAAGCAGAAGGTGCAGAGATTTCTATATCTTCAATCTTAGGTGCTTCTGTATCTACAATGAATGTAGTAGAAGCAGTTACCTTCTTGTTTCCGGCATTATCTGTTCCAATTACAGAAAGCTTACCGCCGTCACTTCCAAAATCTTCCTTACTTATTACTGCTGAATAAGTATGATTTGTGCTGTCATATTCAAATGAGGATAATGGTTTCAGGTCGAGAGTCTCTGTTGTCGACTCTACATCAAAATAGTGATTGCCGATTGTAAACTGCAATGGACGAATATGTCCGTTTTCATCTGTTGCTATACCACTTTCTCCACTACCGTCATTATAAATACCGCTTATTTCAAAGCCGTTAAAGCCTTCTGCTGTATTATTTATATAAATAGTTTCTGCTAAATTATTTCCTTCGGAATCTTTTACAGTAAGAGAAGGAGCAATAGTATCTATTCTAAGTGTTTTTTCTACAATTGTTGATTCATTACCTGCACTGTCTATTGCCTTAAGGGCTAAATGCTTTTCAGTACCAGAGCCTTCAAAAGTGATGTTTGCCTTCCAGCTGGTCTGGTCAGCTGTATTTGTTGAATCTGGCTCCATGTTATTCCAGCTTACAGAAGAAGGAACTGCCGATGCAGAATAATTCAATGAATATACAAGAGATACTACCGATGAAAGACTGTCGCTTGCCTTTACAGAGAATAAACCGTTATTTTTGTTGTACCAGCCTGCACTAATAGAGTTTCCGTCCATCTTTACTGAATCAGCATCTATTGCTGGAGGTGTAACATCTATAGAGAATTCCAGTGTCTGCATAGAAGTATGATTTGCTGCCTGACCTGCATTGCTTGCATACTTATCTGCTGCATAATATTCAATTTTGTAAGAACCGTTTCCAAGGCTTGTTACCGGAACTGTATCTGACCAGTCTGCACCTGTTACTACAGAGCCTGTAACTGCTAAAGTACCAAAGCCAGCCGGTAAAGAAGCAGCTGGAATTTCAGTTCCATTTTTATAAACTTTTCTGGTAATTGTAGCTACGCCGCTACCGTCTTTTACTGTACCTTCTACAGAAAAGTTATCTTTATAATAGGTTTGAGCCGAAGAAGTTGGGCTTGTGATTTCAAGGACTGGTGCACCGTTATCCTTTTTAATTTCAATTGTTTCTGCTGCTTTGTATGCTGAATCTTCAGAATCACCGAAACCAAGCTTTCCTGTAGCAAGCCCCTTATTATCTTCTGCCTTAACAATAATCTTATACTCGCCTTCTCCATCAGGAAGTGTTATTGCAAGTGGACAAGATGTGCTGCCGGAAGTTAAAGTTCCAAAGCTTACAGGGGATTCTGCTCCTGGAGTTCCCGGTCTTAACTTCCGATAGAATACCTGAACCTGCGACAAACCGTCATCGTCCGTAACGTTTCCAATAATAACCGCAGGATTTGTAAAGATTACATTGTCACCAGTATTAGTAAAGGTAACTTTAGGGCGGTCAGTTTCCTGCTTTATATGTAAAAGATATGGAAGTTCAAGAACATTTCCAACCTTATCTTTTGCGTAAATGTTAAGAGTATATTCTGAATTATCTGTTAAAACTGTTGTATCAAAATCAAAGTTCCAGGCAACTCCAGAAAGAGTGATAGGAGTTGGAGTTGTAGAACCAGTCTGATAATAATACAAAGGACTTGTTGTAGCGAGTCCGCTGCCAGAATCTGAAACAGTTCCAAAAATTTTGACTTCGCCGTTTACATAATCAAGACCTGCTTCTGTAACCGTTGGAGAAACAACAATTTCGCTGGCTGTGATTTCCGGCTTCTTATTATCCAGCTTAAATTCAAACTCAGTAGGGTCGCTCTTAACTGTGAGAGAGTCTTCTGCAATAAAGGCAACCTTAACCTTATATGAGCCCGGTTTTTCCGGATTAAGAGTTTTGCCGTCTGCCTTTGTAATTTCTGCAGTGAAGTTATAAACATAGCCTTCAGAAGCTAACCCTGCATAAGTTCTGCTAAAACCAGAAATTTCGCAGCTGTAATCTGAAGCAGGAATTACACGTTCTTCTGAAGTAGTTGTATCTATTACTGTTATCTTTGAAACACAGATTTTATCTGTTGTCTGGTTAGTAAGGTCTTCATCCGTTCCAATTTCAATTTCGTTAATTAGATTTCCACCGTCATCGGAAGTCTGTTTAGCGGCAGTAACAATCTTACCTTTAATTTTGATTCCACCTTCATTGCGTGGTAAATCAACATCGCTTCCACTGTAATATTCGTTTTCTTTATAATATCCGCCAGAGGCTGGAGACTCAAAAGAAACTCTTGGAGCCGCAAAGCTTGAATAACGCTTAAAACCAAACCTCTTGCCGTCTTCGCTTTCTATAGGATTACCAGAGGTATCCTCTCCACTTACCATTTTGAATTCATAATAATGGTTTATCTTAAGACCTGCTGTACCATCCGAGAACTGGAGTTGAGAATCAGACTGGTTCAACATTGTCTTCAATTCAACATCCGGCTCAGAGCTATTCGATACCAGAGTTAAATGAGGTGTAGTTGCTGTAATTGGAGCTGGTGTAACTCCAAGATGATAGAGTTCTATTGTTATAGAATTTTTATTTAAGGCAATACCGTCTCCACCAGATTTTAATACAAGAGGAACTGCAGAACCTGGTTCATAGGTTGTAAAATCCTGTTCAGTTTCATCATATTCAAAATTTGTAATTGACCAGACCGGGTTGCTCTTTGGGTCAATAGAAAACTTAGAAGAAAGAGCGGCATCAATATTCTGACTTGAGGCCGAATTTCCTGTTGTATTAAGAGAGCTGATAATTCCAGGAATTTCTGCTTCGGAATAAGAAGACTGGCCTCTTAAAAGAAGCATCAGATTTCTTGCATTAAGAGATTTTGTATCTTCACTGAAAAGATTCTTATTAAAATCATCACTTAGAATATAATACTGGGTAGTTTTATTTCCTTCCTCTACACCAGAGTCTTTAGGGTCTTTATATACCTTTGCGCTGTCTTCAAGAAGGAAGCCGCAATAATAAATTTTCTTTGTATAGGCAGCAAGACTTGCCGCAGATGAAATGTCTACAACTTCACCATAAATCGTATTATAGTTCTGAGTTAAAACTGCGGAAGCGGCATTTTGCACACTCTGATCTACCTTTGCGATAGTAAGCGGATTATCAGAAGACATAGTTCCAAAGCCGCTTATTTCCAGGGTTCTTGGTTCTGCATCTATGAAGGTATGGGTGCTGTCGTTGTATTCACGGTAATAAAGAGTAAGCTTTTTAGTTTCATGCTCTTCCGAAATATCACCAATAATATTGAGGGTACGGCCATAAATCGAAGGCTTTTCTGTACCAAAAGCAAGAGGCTTACTTACAAGCAGAACCGGTGCAGTATTATCTATATTGATTGGAATGCTGGATTCCTGAGAAGCATTCTTATTCTTATCGTAAGAAACTGCTGTAAGAATGTAATCGCCATCAGGGAATTCCCACTGCTTATAAGACTCAAAAGCAGAATAGTCTCCTTCGGTTTTCTGATTCAGGGTAACCGTCCATGCATTCTTATCATCATTTAATGTTGCTTTATATGGACCATACTTTTCTTTTGACGAAGCATTTGTAAGCGTTACATCCACATAGTCCATTGCAAGATCATCATCACACTTTCCTGCGGCAACAAAAGAATCGCGGATAACTGCATTCTTTGGCGGATAAGAAATTTCAACTGTTGGATTCGCAGTATCAACTGCGTCTCCAAGACCAATGTTGCAGGAAAGGGCAAACAAAGCAATAAGAGAGGTAAATAAAATAATAGATGTCTTAAAAAGCTTTTTCTTCATCATTTTTCCACCTCCTTACTGCATCTGTGCGGTTTCTATAGTATCGTCGCCGCCATTATCTATTGAATAACCAAGAACCGGATAAGCCGTTCCATTACCCCAGATTGTACCGTTATCTTTATCTGCAGAAGAACTTCCAATTGTACCATCTGTTTTCTTGGAATCTATTTGCTTACCATTTGCATCTTTCCAAAGCGCTACGTTAATTCTGTTATCCAGATTATTACGTCTCTTTACTTCCAGGTCGGCGATTGTGCTGGTATTTGGTACATAACCAACTTCCCAGTCACCTGTAAACATATCGTTTACAGCACCGTCTTTTACTGTAGATGTATGCTTATATGCTATTTTCGGCATATTTCCGCAGGTGTATGATATATACGGTACTGGATTATTATCTGCATCCAGCGCAACATCCATAATCATATGTGAACCAGTCTCGTTGAAAGAATCTACTATGCAAGACATTGAATCTTCTGAATATGCAGAATTATAGGCTGGCAGATATGCATAACGGAGATCTCCGCTCTGATTATCGTAAGCAGTAATATGTACACCACCCTTTCCATCTACCTTTATCTGACAGTATTCTCCGGCATTTTCGAAGATTGTTTTTTCTCCAGTCCAGTTTACACGGTTCAGGCCCCGGTAATTTGCATCCTTTCCGGCTGTACCGGTAGAATTCTTAGTTGCATCGTCAGACTGCCAGGTAAGATCACGAGGATTTGTATTGTATGCATATTTCAATGCCTTTGCCGCAACGTCATACCAGACAATTACAACAACGTCGTGGTCAATTGATGTGTTCTCAACAATTGTATCTGTATTATCGACCTTCACGAGCTTATATTTTGGAACTACATCTAGGGCAACAAATTCACCAGCTCCCCCAAGAGGTGTTCCTGTATACTGATATTGAGTACCTGAAGGAAGGTTTGTAGAAGCATTTGTCGCAATTACCTGAGAAGTAGAACAAGAGTATTTTTTGTAACTTGAACTTGCAACAAACATTTCTTTTTTATTTGTATTTCCGGCCTTAAATCGAATTTCATCATTAAAGCTGTCATAATAAGCCAGATACATATTTGTTGTATTAGTTGTTGTAGAATTCTCCGCCTTTGAAGTTGCAATGCTTGGACTACGAACCTTGTATCGCAAATCTATATTTGCCCCATCAGTTTCTGAACGTTTTCCTTTCTGATTAACGTATTCGAAATTAACTGAACCTTTATCTGTTCCAGAGGTATCTAGTATCCAGAATTTTACTGGGTCAACTTCATCACCGCCGGCATCAATTGCATAAGACCAGCCTCTGTAGTCATAAGCAAGGAAAGAAGTTGTTCGTGCATCACCGACTCCAGTTTTACCTCTATCTTTATAGGAATTGTCTTTTCCATTTGGTGTAGCAAAGTGCATAGAACTATTAAGGAAAGAGAAACCAATAATCTTAGAAACAGGGTTTATCTTCATTACAACTTCTTCTATACGTCCAGAAGGATTTGGTTTACCTGCTTCACTGTTAAAGTTCCAGACATCAAGCACAGTATCATCTGTCAAAATATAGTTATTTGAGCTGTTAGGCTTATGGTTGTAGAAGTATTTATTATAAGTTGTCTGAGTTGCCTTCTTTCCATAATTTGCACGCTGAGGCAATGAAGCTGTTGCACTGCCCTTTGCATCGTTATCGTTATAATTGTTAAGACTAATTATTGCGTTGGCTCCAGTACCACTGCCGTATTTTACATAAACATTACCGCTGGTAAAGTAATTGAGAGCGTTAGCCGCTGTAGGATAAACGTCAATTGTAGAATCATCTGCGCCATCGCCATCCAAATCCTTAGTCTTTGTTGTTGCAAGGGCTGCAGAATGAGGAGTTGTCGGGTTACCCTCTGCATCAACAGGGCTGTCGTAAAGCGTTGTGTTCAAGAGATTAAAGCCGTAAAGACCAATGCGTTCTGTTTTAGCTACCGGATAGTGTCCGAGAGCTGTTCTGTCCATTTCTGAAGAATCATTCTGCTTCTTCTTTGCAGAAAGCTTAGTCTTAATTCCCATAATATATGGAACTACATCAATCTTGTATTTACAGGTATAAGCTGCACTTCCGTCGCTTGTACCGCCTGTCTGGCCTACAGTGCCAGTAACACCATTATATGCAAAAGGATTTGGAGTATATGATACACTACCGCCGCTGAGACTTGGCAAGCCCTGATCTGCCGCAGAAACTGTAATTACAAGATCCAGCTGAGGGTTAATGCTCATTGCGGCAACTTCGGTTTCTATTGTCATTTCCCAGTGAACTACATGACCATAAGCTTGGCTTGTATAAGGAACATAATCACTTCCTTCAACGCCCTGTGGAAGTGCACTTATATAACCAGCAGCCATAAACTCATCGTAAGTTGCATTTCTGATTACAACGCTCCAGCCAGAGTTAGCCGCAGGAGAGGCTGGTGCCATAAAGCCTGTTTCTGCTGCTGAACTATCGTAGCTTGCAATATTATAGGTATGAGCACCTGCACCTTCACCAATTATTACAGAAAGTGAAGAAAGGACAATATTATCCTGTGCAATTCCTTCAAGCTTAAAGGCTCCAGAAACCTTAGGGTCGCGGTCAAAGATTCCGGATGTTGCAGTTGCACTAAAGGCAGCAGGTAAATCCTTAGTCAAATCAATATGACCATTATCCTTACTGTTTCCTTTAAGAGAATTTGATGAACTGCTATTCCAGTAAAATGGGATAATCTTGTTTGTAGCAGGAGTTACATCCTTCAAAGCTACATCAAGAATCATGTTAAGGTTAGCACTCTGACTTGCTACACCAGAGCTGCCTGGTGTTGAATCTGTAATAGTAAATACAAACTTCTGGTTTTCACCGTCTGTTATTTCGTTGTTAGAAGCATCCTTTGCAAGCAGCTGGGCTACAGTAAGATCTATACCGTCGTTTGCACCGAGCTCTACAACAGTATCACTTTCTGCTGTTCCAGTAATATTTGTTCCAAGAGAACCCGCTGTTGTATATGAATAGTATGGATCGTTCCAGCCATCACCTGCATCTACTGTCTGATCATTGACAACAGTCGTCTTTCGTTTTGCAACAGTATAAGTATAAGACAAAGCACCGTTACCGCCGACTATTTCCGGCTTAATCCGGGTTCTACCCTTTATTGCAAATACTGAAGAAGCAGAAGCCTCGCTGGCATTTGCCGGGAAGGTTACAGAAACCATTTTGTTTCTTCCGTTCATTCCCTTTTCATAAGCATTCTGATATTTTGTCTGCTCCAGTTCTGAATCGCTTACTTCGCCGTTACCATCTTCATCGGTTCCAAAAATAACTCCGGCAATACGAGGACCATTATTCTTAACAAAGCATTCTACTGTCTGCTCTGCAGAGAAGTTTCCTGCCTTATCAAATACTACGTAATGTAAAGTAACTGGACCATCACTTATATTCTTAGAATTAATGCTTGCTTCCCACTTAAAGGCATCAACCTCTTCGATGAGGCTTTCTATCATATAGTCGCCGTCATCAAATGAGCCGTTAGAGTAATAGCCGTAACCATATACATCAGTATTAATAAAGTGGTCGCTATCTCCTTCACCTTCTATAGTATGATTGTCTACAACATCAGCTATAGCAAACTTAACAGAACTTGCTGTTCCAGGCTCTCCTGAAAGTCCAATTGTAGAACCAGAAATATCTTCAATTCTATAAAGAACACCATTAACCTTTGCAAGGCCACCAATATGAACAAATGATGGAACAGATGCAACTGTTATAGAATGAAGATTTACACTATTAACAGTTACACTCTCCCAGTAAAGACCATCCTCATACAGACCGTTTTCCGCAGTCTTACCTGAATAGTCTATTGCATTGGCAGTAGTCTTTACCTTGCGCATAGGGTTAATAATCTTTGTTGCCTGAGATGGAGTCTGACCTGCTATATTTCTTGTAAAGTAGAAGGCTATGCGGTCTACACCTGTTTCTCCAGGTTCAGCTTCTGTTGCCTGTCCCTTGATTGTGTAAACACCGTTGCTGTTTTCTATTGTTACAGGTTTAGCCACTGTACCGGCATCTGCTGCCATACCAGTAAGTTTTTCTGTTACAACCGGAGCCTTATTATCGTAAGTTACCTTAAAGGTAGCATCTGCAGGCTTTGGATTTGTGTCTTCTTTTTCTTCTGCATGGAAGTCAATTGTATATTCACCAACAGCATTTTCTGTTTCGCTTCCAATTGGTAAACAGAAGATATAGTTATTTACCGTAACAGTAGTGCCGTCTGCCGCTGTCTTTGAAGTTTCAAACTTTCGGATATAAGTTCCTGCGTGTGTACCGCTTCCTGTATATGAGTCCTGAGTAGAGGTTACAGCGTGTACCGTACTTCCATTATTAACAGTAAAATCAATAGCCTGAATTCCGCTTTCATCGGTTACCTTACCAAGCAGGAACCATTTACCTTTAATATTTTCACCCTCTGTATAGCTGCGTTCTGCTGTTACCGCGCCGCTTACGAGAGTTATATTTCCATTTGAATCTACGTTAAAGCCGTTGCTGCCGTTCTTGCCGGATGCCCACTGTACCAGCCTTAAGTTCTGGTCAATTACAGGAGAATCGCGGTCAATAATAAGACGGCGGATCTCGCGGCTGCTTATATAACCCTGAGAATCTGTTGCATAAATCCAAAGTGTAACATTCTGAGTTGACTCTGAAGAGCTTTCTGGCGGTTCAAGTTCGCCACAAATATTTATTTTCTGACTCCAGCTGATACTCGAAAGAGGAACCTTAACAGCATACTGTGAAACTTCTGCCCCGACAGGCAAAGAGGTTACAGAATCCTTGCTGATCATATTTCCAAGAGTATAAACTCTTTTGCCTTCTTTAAGCCGAGTATTTAATGTATTAAAGTCAGTTTCATCCCAATCGCCATCTGCATCGGTATCAATCTGCATCCATACAAAGTCTACGTTGTTCACACCGGTTGCAGTACCAATGATAGAAGGAGAACCTCCAAGAGTAAGAGTTCTTTCCGGAGTGCTTCCGTCTTTATCGTTTCCAGGATAACCGATATTAACTACAGGTCGGCTGCCCTGAGGGTCCACCATAAGAGGATAATGCTTTTCGTTTTCATTGCCGGCCTTATCAATTGCCTTTACATGGAAGTAAAGCTTAACAATATCATTAAATGAGTTAACTGCGGTACTCAAATCGTGTTCGGTAGAAATACCAATCTTCTTAATCCATTCATTTAGAGTTTCGCCATGAATAGTTACGCCAGATTCGTCTGTTTTTCCGTCGAGCCACATATAGAAGCCGCTCTTAAATTCGTCTTCGTTTCCAACAGGACGATATGCACATACAGTAGCAAGCGGACTTGTAACAGTTATAGTAGCACCAGATTTATCTGCTGTAGGAAGATTTTCTGGATTACTGAATTCGTCTGAAGTTCCAATCTTTCGCTGGAAGGTCCACTGAGCTACAGTTGAATCAGGAGAGTTTACCATTGGAGAAATTGAGTAATAAAGCTTTGTATTTTCTGTTACATCTGCTTCTACAGTAACTGAACCGCTGAGGTTCTTTTCTGAAGATGGAGCTGTAACATTAATTACAGGCTTCTTTGTATCTGCATTAAAGGTTACAGATTCAGTAGCCTTACGACCATATCCTGCCTGACCGGTCTTATCTTCTGCTTCTACTGTTATTACATAAGTTGCATTATCTGCCTCTACAATATTTCCTGATGCTGTAATAGTACAAGGAATTACGAGGTCGCAATAAACGTCTGTATTACTGTTTTCTGAATCTGCCGCAGCTGTCCAGGTACTGCCATTAGCACCAGTAATCGGAGTAACCGCAGTGTTATTGAATTTTGCAGTAACCTTTACAGAGCGAACACCTACACCAACATCCTTTGCGCGTACACGTACTCTGAGGAAGCGGGCAGCAGGGCCGCCGAGAATCATAGAATCACCAGAATAATCTGTTGTAAGATTTGCATCCACAAAACTTGCATCTGTAGCATTCAGTTTTTCTACTCCAACAATCTCAAGCTCTGGTGGCTGAGTATCTATGTTTACATAAATAACAGGGTCAGAGTCGTACAGGTTGTTAGACAAATCTGTAAGCTTAATTCTATGAAGCGTATCTGGATTACCATTGTTATCAAGAGCTTTAGATTCAAAAGTAGTATTCTCTGAATCGATTACCCTGAATTCTACTGTGTGTATACCATCACTTGGGTTACCATTTTCATCAACAAAGTTAATTGAAGCCCCACTGGATGTCATCTGAACCTGATTCCAGCCATACAAACCGCTTTCAGTAGCAGTCTGGCCCTCTTTTACAATTCTGTATTCAACACAAGGATTACCAGAAGCATCAGTTTTTATTCCATCATCATCTGAAATTTTAAGGTTCAAAGTGCTTGTCTGCAAAAGCAGAGGATTGCTTGAAGAAATTGTATTTCCACCAGCAAGCAGAGTTGCATTAGTAACCGTAACAACAGGACGGTCTGAGTTTTTATCTATAGTAAAGGTCTTGTAAGCCTTAGTATTATCATTCTGGTCTGCATCTACATGAGCTGGATCAACATTCGAGTTACCCGCCTCATCTTCTGCATAAAGCAGAACGTGAACTGTTCCAGTTGCTGTTCCGGCAGCAAGGTACTGTTCGGCATTAAAGTCTATCTGCTGAGTAAAGCTGTAAATATTATTTGGAGCCGCATTGTAGATTATAGTACCAGTATTTGTATTTGTTCCAGTATCTGTTGTAATTTTCTTAAGGAGTGTCCAGTCTTCCTTTGCGGCCGGAGGATTTGTGTTTGCTGCATCTGCCGGTACAGTGTAGTAAAGCATTTCTACAAATCTTGGAGTATGATCTTCGCTTACAGAACCTCTGAGTCTCTGTTTTCCGTTTAATGCAGAAGAGTTATCTGGTTCAACAATAGATGTTGTTGGTTTATCTGTATCAATATCAAGAGAAGTTATAGTAAGTGGATATGTTCTACCAACTCCAGAGGCTTCGGCCCAGTCTTCTGCCTCTACAGTAACCGCAGGGAAAGAAACTTCTGAAATACCGCTGAACCAGTTACCGTTCTGTGGAGTAAGAGTAAGAGTCCAGCTTGCATAAGAAGCACCATCTGCAAATGAACACTTTGTAGAGCTTGAAGTAATAGGAGAAGACTCGGTTGGTATGTTGCGGTAACCGGTATAAGTAAGAGTACCATATTGATTTGTAAAACTTACGTCTGTCTGATTTCTAACTGTAGCAGAGTCATAACCGCTTGCTGTATAAGAGTCTACAGAACTTGAGCTGGTAGGATCCATTACAACAGTACCGTTAATCTTAACGCGTAAAGCCTTAAGACCAGCACCCTTTTCTGTTACAGTACCGCTTAAGGTCTGCATGCTTGTGCTTCCGTTAGTAAGCAGAGAAATAGGTGTATCTGCTGCAGGAGTAATTTCCGGATCCTTATCATCAACCTGAATCTTAAGAACAAACCAGCTGCCAGTATTACCACATTTATCTGTAGCACGTACAAAGACAAGATTTGGAATGCCGTCTACAGTGCTTTCAAAACCACTTATTGTTGCAGTTCCTATATGACAATTAATTTCCGCTGTCTCACCGTAATGTGTATAAGTTCCATCTGTTATGTCGAAGCTTCCAGTTTTATAAGTTGCATTAGCAGGCGGATTTCCTTCTAACAGGCCAGTAGAAGGAATAGTTGTTAAAGAAGTTACCTGGGCTACAGGCAGCATTTTGTATTCAATTGATTTAATGCCGCTGTTTTCATTACCGCGTTCATTAACAAAGGTCATTCTTATCTGAACAGAAGATTCACGGCCATAAGAACTTTCGCTGTAAGCACCACCAATAACTCCTGTTACAGGATTCTGCTGAGTTCCGATTCTGATTCCTTCATATTTCCAGACATCATTATCACGGAGCTTGTAAGAATTTTCTTTGCGTGGATTTGATGTGTCTGCCGGGTCTGAACCACCTGTACCACCGGTAAGAACCTCAGGTCCTGCGGTATCAAAAATCAGAGAAATTTCCGGATAATCATAATGATTACCGGCTTTATCATAAACACGGATATTTACCTTTGCATCTGCGCTGGCAGGATTACCGTTTTTATCCCAGTTTGCAAAGGAAGTTGCAAAGTCTGTTCCAAAGTCTGAAGCACTAAGTGTCCAGCTTGCGGCCAGGGTTTCTGCAGTAAATACATTTGCGCTTGTTGAAGCATCTGGTCCCTGAGAAATCTTTACAACAGTTCGGTCTACACTACTGTTATCTGTAGAAGTTCCCTTAACTGTAAAGCTTGAAAGAGCATCATTTGCTTTATTGTTTATATAATACTTTGTATTAGAGTCTTTATAAGATTTTGAATTTGATACAGAAACACCGCTTACAGACGGATTGGTTGTATCATAATCAAGAGTCATTATCTTTTTTCTTTCACCGGCAATTTTGTTTCCGGCAATATCTTCACCCTTTACATACAAGTCGCCGCTGGCAAAATCATCATGACTTATTACCTGAACAAAAGATTTTACAGTTTTTGCAGTAGCGGCAGTCAAAGGTGTAGAAACTCTATAAGTTTCAGCATTTGCATCGGCAGTTACAGTTTCAATATTTTCATTTGTAAGCGGAACGTTATAATATTTCTTTTCACTTGGGGTAATTGCAGTTGGACTTGTACTATTGGTTGTTTCAAGCTCAAATTCCGGTTCCTTTACACCACTACCATTTTCTGTTACATCAGTATAATCATTATCACTATAGTTTCCAAAGATAACCAAATCTTTGTTGTTTACATAAGCAGTTCCATTTGGAGTCAGTAATGATGTTTCTTCATCTGTACTTGCATCCTTTAATTTGTAGCCGAATATATCGAGAGTTGGAGCTTTCTTATCAACCTTTACGTTTATAAGAGTTGTTCTGATATTTGCAGTTTTATCTTCTGCCTTAATTGTTAAAGTCTTTATATCTCCATCACCAAAGGTTACATTTGCACTCCAGTTGCTGTTAATTGAAGCAGACTGAGTCATAACATTCCAGCTTGTGCCGTTATCAAGAGAATAATAAACCTTATCAATTCCAGAATGAGTATCTGCAACGGTTGCAGAAATATTTACATTATTCTTTTTGATATAGCCGATTGGAGCTTCAGCAGCTACTGCAGTTTCCGGCAGAGATTCAACATTATCTTCTTTATTTTTTTCATATCCATCAACTACAACCTGAGTAATAACTGGTTTATTAGCATCTACCTTGTATTCAAATTCCTTGTAATTTGACTGATCGTAAACATCTGTTGCGGTATACCTAACCTTGTAGGTACCACTTGTAGAAGGCAAAGTGATTGTATCTGTAATTGTGCTTAAGTACTGAGTTTCAGGGGCTTTTACAAAGCTTGAAGATAAAGATGTGGCAAGTGTTACAAAATCACTTCCACTCTTTACTAAATGTGCATTTGTAATTCCGTTGTCTGAATTGCTCTTAATTCCGCTGCCGTCTGAAACAGTACCGGTAATAGTAAGAGTTTTTGTACACTCAGAGCTGCTTCCCGGATAATAAGAATTAACCGGATAAGTCTTTGCAGCAGTAGAATCTGAATGTACAACTGTCAGGTCGCTGAAAGTTGGTGCACCGTCATCTACAGCAACAAAGAATTCTATGGTCTTAGAATCTTTGTCTGTCTGTCTTGTACTTTCGCTAAGGGCATACATATCCTTTACTTCAATAGTAATCTTGTATTTACCCTGTTGCAGTGCTTCTGTTGGTTGCAGTGCTTCTGTTGCAGACTTTTCAAGCTTGTATTCAATATTATATTCTTTAGGATTTCCATTTACAGTCAGTGCCTTTTCGCCATGCTTTGTAGAATCAGCCGCATTTTCCCATTTTACAATAACCGAGCCGATTCCATCATCATCCTTTGCGAGACCATAAATTGTATTGTTGTTTATAGAACCGAATTTATTCTTTGTAGTTCCAAGCTCAGCATTGTCTGTAGAACTTATAGAAGCATCTGCATTACTTACCGAAATTGAAGGTTTATCAGTTTCCTGATTAATATTGATTTCTTTTACAGCTGAGTTTGCATTACCAGTAGAAAGAGTTGCGGTAGTTTCATTTTTGTTACCAACAATATCAGCTGCTTCAATTACAACCTTATAGCTTTCGCCATCGGTAAATTCATTTGTTGAAATAGGGAAGCTCCAGGATTCTGAAGGCGGAGTTATACTTCCCTGCTTTACAGGGGTAGCAATTGAATCATCACTTGAATTTATAACATACCAGTTAATGCTCTGCAAACCGCTTCCAGTATTTCCGCTGTCGCTTGCAGTACCCGAAACTGTAATATTTCCGTTTACATATTCCGTAGTAACTGCAGAAGCACCGGAACCTGTAGTTACGTTTACAGTAGGAGTAACAGGACTTACAGAAACATCCGGCTTTTTATTATCTACATAGAATTTAATATTCTTTTCGCCAGTAAGATTATTTGAATCTTTTGCCCTAACCGTTACCGTGTAATAATATTTACTTTCCGATGCAGGTACAAAAGGCTCTGCATTTGGATTCTCAACTGATTTTCCGGTTATCTTTATATCAAAATAATACTTATTCGTTTCTACCTGATCCTGCTGAAGGTTTATAACATCCCAGTCAAATCTGTCGCCTGTCACAGGAGTGCTTGTTGCAACATCAGTTACTGTAAGATTCTGAATACTGATTCCGCCATCTGCTACAGACTTTAAGGAAACACCGTCTACAATTACATGACCGCTTACAACAACGCCATCGGCACCATTTACAGCAGTTCCAAAAACAGTATCATCTGAACCAGTTTTTGAACCACAGGTTACAGCAGAAACTGTTACACGAGGAATACTGTTGCTTGTAGAAAGCTTAAACATATAATGCTTGTTGTTTGCAGGAACAAGCTCTGTATCGTTTCGGTCTGTTCCAGTTACAACAAGCTGATAAATATGATTTGCAGTTAATTGATTGTTTTCTGTATCAAGTGTAAAAGTATAAGTCTTTATTGAGTCATCGGCACTTTCGTCCCAGAGTTCAGCAAGCTCTCCGCCAGGGCCGAGAAGGTGTTTACAGGCAAGCACATCAGAATTTCCAACTGGAAGAGTTCCGTCTGCAAATGCCTGTGGGCTGAGACTGGATTCAAAATCTGCTATTGTATAATAATTCTTTGTAGAATCTATTTCGCCTAAATCATAAAGATTAATTTTTACAGTTCTCGGATCCGGGAAGCTTGCATCGCGGCCCGCAGTAAGAGTAAGAATAAGTGAACTGCCCGCAGAGTAAGAATGAATATTTGTTGCAACAGTACCCGCTTCAATTCCGCATTCATCCAGACTCCAGGTAGGATTATTATGAGGATTCAAGCTGAATTTAGAAGAGCCTTCTTTTGTAAGGCTGGTAGAAGAAGCGTAATTTTCAGGATTTGTAAGTACCGAAGCAATTCCTTCTATCTGTGAATGAGTATAATCATCACTCTGGCCCTTAAAAATCTGCATAAGCCGCTGAGCGGTAAGCGAATAATTTACTGCCAGATTCTCTTTAAAGTCATCTCCAAGAACATAATAACAGTCTGTCCGGTTTCCAGGTTCAGCGCCAGAATCACCCGGTTTTGTGTAAACCTTAGCATTATCTTCTACAAGGAAGCCACAGTAATAGAATTTATCCTCTGTATTATTGGTAATATCATATAATCTTTGATATTTAGCAAACTGCTCCTGATTTGAAGCGTTGTTTTTAGCAATAATAAGCGGATTACTAGAAGACATTGCGTTCAATTCTGCAGAGTCGGTTATTTCTATAGTTTCTATACTTGAATTAGCAATAAAATCACCTGTCTGGCCATCATATTCCCTGAAGGAAATTACCATTTTGGCTGTTTCGTGTTCTTCCGAAATATCTCCAGAAAGTTTTACCACGCTTCCGTAAATTGTCGGTTCAACACTCAAACCTTTAGCCAATGGCTTACTTACAATTAAAACCGGCGCAGTATTATCAATTGAAATTGCGCTGGCCGCAACAGCAGACGATTTATCTGCACTATCGTATGCGACCGCATTAATTACATAGTTTCCGTCTGGAATTTCCCATTGTTCATGACTATTAAAAGCATTTGTAGCCTTTGAAGTGTCTTTTGTATTGAGGGTAATAGACCAGGATGTTTTTTTCTCATCCAGATTCGCTAAATATGGGCCATAATTTTTATTAGTTTCTGTATTTACTAAGGTAATCTTTACAGCAGTTACAGACTGATCATCACTACAAACACCTGCTGCAACAAAAGAATCTCTTATTACCGCATTTTGAGGAGGGTAAGATATACCACTAGTAGGCACGGAAACATCGACAGCGGCACCGAGGCCTATTTCGCAGGAAAGGATAGCGAAAAAGGCTATAAAACTGAGGAAAGCAAAAAGCTGTCTTTTACGACTCTTTAATTTCATTAAACATCCCAACTTGTAAATGTTTTAAACTCTCACATTTTTTTGTCGGCGATTTTTAAAGAAACTTTTTTATTTTTGATTTTTGAAAAACAATTGTTATAATAGAAGAAAAAGAGTAAAAAAGCTCTTTGAAGACAAATTTATATCCTCAAAGAGCCCACCAATACGTAAATTTAACACTTTTTTATAAAAAAGGCAAATTTATTTATCAACTTACTTCATCTGGGCTGTCTCCAGGCAGGTACCACTGTTGGATTCAATTGCGTAACCGAGAATCGGGTTTGCGGTTCCGTTTCCGTAAATGTTGCCGTTTGTGGTTCCACTTAAATTATCGGCAGAAGTCTTAGTTTTCGACACTGTAAAGTTTTCATCATTACCTCTTACAATTGTTCCGTTCTGCTTCCACAAACAGATATTCATCTTATCGTAATAATTTGTTGTGAGCTTCTTAGAACTTGGAACAAGAGAGATTTCCCAGTTTCCGGTAAACATATCTTCGCCATCATCAGTGCCTGTTCCCTGTGCCTTATAATTCATTGTTCCGGATTCAGGAACCACGAGTTTTGCTACACAAGGCAGGCGGGCAGTTCCATTAAAGTA
Organism: uncultured Treponema sp.; assembly: GCA_946537975.1. Lineage (GTDB taxonomy): Bacteria > Spirochaetota > Spirochaetia > Treponematales > Treponemataceae > Treponema_D. The sequence goes on from CAMNGG010000226.1 coordinate 36,463, forward strand.
ACTGATGTAAGGAATAACGTTACCACTTGAATCCTTACCAACATCCAGAGTAATTCGCTCACCGGTAATTGTGAAGGAGTCTACCTTTACAGAATCTGTTGCTTCGGTATAATTTGCCCCTGGTGAATCAAGATGTGCATAACGCAAGCTTCCGTCTACATAGGCCGCAATATGAACTCCACCGCCTGAGTCAAGCTTAACGGTACAGTGCTCACCACCTTCTGTGAAGATAATCTGGTTGTTCTTCCAGCCGTCGGCAGCTCCATTGTCCAAGCCGCTTGTTGGATTGTCATTGTAAGCATAGCGGCAGTTTGTACCGTCGTACCAGACCGCAACTACTGTGTCGTGCGCCGCATCGGTGCCAGCCTTTGCATCGATGGCGACGTATTTGTAAGCAGTGTAGCCGGTGTTATATCCAGATGGATATTTTTGCTTTTGATGTACAGGTATCTTTACCGTTTCAATTGTCGGAATTAAATACTCACAAGTACCAGAATCAACAGGCTTACCATCTTCACCTTTTATTCGGACAAAAACCGGATAACCATAATTTCTGATTGCTGCAGCTTTTGTGTCTGTAGCAAGGTCGGCAACCTGATAAGTATATTGACCATACAAAGGATTATCTTCGGTAAAGTTATATTTTAGTTTTGTTTCAGTACCTTCTCCCTCTACTATATAAGCCTTATCCTTATTATTTTTATAAAGGTGTTTAACCCCATTAACATCCTTAAACTTAAAGTAATCATTTCCTTCTATAACAATAGCATCTTTATCAATCTTTGTTTTTCGATATCTGACTACTGTATCATTTAATGCCTTTCCATCATTATCAACTATGTCAGCATCTATTAATCTATCTGGAATATCCTCTACTGTAAAATCAGCCTCATTTTTCTGACCATTACTGTTCAATTGATAATCCGTTCCCGCAATTAAGCTAAAGTGATCAGTATTGGCTTCCATATATGCCTGATAGTCTTTAGATTTGTAAAAGTACCCAAGGTTATCAACAAAATCATCCTTATCATTTAGTGCATGATGCATATGACTTTGGAAAGTTCCTGCACCAGAAAATTTACCATTTGCATCAAGAGCAATTTCTGCTCCAGTTAAATATTCCTCATTATAGTCTCCATCGACTGTTACATTTTTTTCTCTATCCACAGACCATTTTTCAAAGGTTGTGCTCTGTATAGTTTTACCATCTGTAGATGTAGTTTCTCCCTTAACCCAAGTCTTAGGAACTTCCTGACTATATCTGAATCTTATCTGCCCCTGTGTACTGTCATAGTATGCAAGATAAACAGCTGTAGTGGCAGAATCTCCCGATCCATGAACTGTTGCGGCAATAGAAGGAGAAAAGAATCTAGTCTCTGTAAGCGAAGAGGTTTCCGGAATAGAGCCCTTTATAGGCAGCTTGTACATTGTGGCTGTTGGAATTTGGCCGGCAAGGTTATTCAAATAACTTGCCTCAAAATCCTTTGTAGTTTTTGTCCACTCTGGTACAACCGGATACGTATTTGTTGTCATCTCCGTCTTAAAGTCCGCATCGCTTCTATACCAGCTTGGAACTGCCAGAGATTCAAGACGAACAGCTCTTTCTCCATAATAGTTTCCATTCGTATCGCTTCCACTTCGTCCCCAGCGGTTATAGAAATAAGAGAATCGGCCGGCATGTAAACTTCCAGAACCCGGGTTTGTATCAAGTCCGGTTCCTGTTGCATGAGCAAAACCTAAGTCATCATAAGCAAAGGCAATATTGTTATAAGTTGCGTAGTTGTTCTGCCAAAGACTGTAGGAATAAATATCTTTTGACGGATCCTTATTTGAATCAGCATCATATTTATCACCTAATCCACCGGCCATAGCAAAATCACCAGGCCCACTTACAAAGGCTAAACCTATCTTACCAGTTTTTGGGTTAATACTCATAATAGGCTCACGAAGCTCACCACTTCTAGGTACAGCCGCATCACTGTCGAACTGCCAGATATCGATTTCAAGGTCGTCGGTGAGCAGGTTGTTGCTGGTGCGGTTTGGCATGCGGTTGTAAGCATAAGCGTTCTTTTCGGCATATAAGCTGTCTTCTGTAATGTTAGTTGTAGCAGTTTTGTATGCACCGCAGGCATTATTGTCGTTTTTGTTGTTTAAGGTTTCTACACCGTTTACTACAATACTTATTACTCCAGATTTTGCATCGTCTGGTATTGTTATGCCTGATGATGCATAAACTGCGCTGCAAGTTCCATTTTCCTTTTCAAAAGTTACGGTTCCGCCAAGATTATAGCCATTTATACGAATCGATTCTCCCTTTCTGGCAATGTAATGTCCAAGAGCGGTTCGGCTATATGCTCCCTTTATACTGCTCTTAAGATTCTTTGAGAAACTAGTCTCTATTCCTGTAATATAAGGCACAACATCAACTTTGTAGCTGGCAGTATGGCTGAGATTTGCTGTTTGACCGACATTTTGTGCATCATCATATGCCTGAATCTGGAGTTTTACATCTGTCTGAGCTGCATTTGTGATTTTTGCAGTATCCCAGATAAGGCTCCAGTTGACAGTATGTCCGTTATCAACATCAAAACTGTTTGTGTTCTGTAGAATTGTGAATTCATAGCCCTCATCTGCAAGACTTCCGATTGTTGTAAAGTCTGCAGTGCCATCAGCATTTTTCCACTTACCTTGGGTCTTGTTGTAAGTTGCAACTTTTGTTGCTGTAGAAAGGCCTGTCATTCCCGGCAGAGTAGCATAAACTTCTGTAAGCAGTTTATTATCTGTAAGGCTACCTGTTAGTTTCACCTTACCAGAAAGCTTAGGGTCATTATCGAACTCGCCGCTCGTTTCTGTATTTTCAACATTAAAGTTTGTAGAAGGCAAATCTGAAGGTAACTCTATATGACCTTCCTGATTGTATACAGAATTATCTGTTCGGCTGTTCCAGTAAACCGGATTTATCGTAACTACAGGAGCCACCTCATCACGAACAAGAAGATTTATATTTGTGATATTGATACTGAGTTTATTCGAAGCCTGCGAGGCAGTTTCTGCAAATCTTGTTTTACCTTCTGTACTGTCGGCAATTTCATAATTGATGAAGAAGTCATCGCTGTTTGCTGTTGAATTATGGATAAGCCATTCTATATCATGAGTAATTGTACCTGTCTGAGTTGAAAGGACTCCGTCAGAAATATAATCATCTGTATCTGAGAAGTTGCCGTCATCATAATTATTATTTCCATCCATCAGCTTTGTAGCCACAGACTGCCATTCGGTAGTTTTTTTTGTCTTCCAGCGATAGTATAAATCACCGTTACCGCCTACAACTTCCGGAACTACCTGCATAAGGCCTTTGACAGTAATATTTGAAATATTGATTGTTTCCACACCCAGTGAATAGGCTGCTGGTTTTGCGGCCATTCCTTCAGGGTAGTAATAGCTTACTTCACCCGCACCCGCCGCTTCAGAAATTGTTTCATCCTGATTTACATCAAGACCAATTTTTACGCTTACAAGGCGAGGCTTATTATTTTCTATTGTGGCTCCTGTTACACTGTCGTGAGAAGAGTTTCCGGCTTTATCGAAGGCAACATAATGAATATCTATATCGCCGTCTGGAATGTTCTTTGAATTTACCCAGAGCTCCCAGGTCCAGCTTGTTGAATCATCCTTGTGAAGATTCTCCATTATCATATCGTCATCATCATAGGTAAAGTTACTGCAATAACCATAACCGTAATCTGAATCGGTAATATAGGCTGGAGAAGCGGGTTTACTTTCCTGAGAAGTATTATCTACAACATTCGCTACCGCAAAATAAACGTCTGTTGCTGACGAAGTGTCTCCCGGCTCTCCGGAAAGGACAACTGAGCTTCCGGAAATTGAATTGATTCTATAAACTACGCCCTTAACCTTTGCAAGTCCGCCTGCGTGAACAAAGCTTGCAGGAGCCGCAGAAAGGCTAAGAGTATCTGAAGTAATTGAGCTTGCAGAATATTTTCCCCAATAGAGATTGTCTTCTATATCTTTTTTAATCTGACCGGCGGTCCAGCTGGCAGAATCGTCGGCTATTGGTGTGAGTCGGCTTGCACTTGCACTTCTCTTATACATAGGGTCGTAAACATAAGTTACCCCGTCAAGAGTTCTTGTAAAGTAAACCGCAACACGCTCAACACCGGTATCTCCAGAATTTCTTTCATAAGCGGCAGAACCAAGCTGATAGTAACCAAGAGAATTCTTTACCGAAGTATTGATATTGAATACATCGGCATTTGCGGGAGCAAGCGTTGGAGCCTGATTATCATATCTGACCATAAAGGACTTGCTTGTTGAAAGAGCTCCCTGCAATTTATTTTCTTCCACGCGGATAGAAAATTCCTTACCGCCAACTCCAGTTTCTGCACCGACTTTTATTTTGAGATTATAATTATAGATTGTTTCTCCACTAGAGTTTGTTTCGGAAACTCGTCTGAACTGATAATCACCACTTGTAATTTCTGTTGTTGCGCTATCAACCGAAGCCAGCTGGGCACCTGTTCCTTCTGTACCTTCTGTTACAGTAATTGTACTGATACCGGAGCTTTCGTCTTTTATCTGACCTTCAAGCCACCATTCTCCCTTTACGCTCATTCCTTCTTTATAAGCCTGTTCTGCGGTTACACTTCCCGCAGCATTATAGCGCACAAGTTTAAGAGAAGACTGAACAAAGTACGGTGCATCCTTATCTACAGTAAAGCTTCGGCTTGCGACATTACTTTTAAGAATTGTGCTTCCGTCATCATTATCTGTTGCATAAACATTTATTTTTATAGTATTAGAGGTGCTTCCTTCTGGTATGAGTTCATTTCTTGTATTAAGATTCTGATACCATGAACCGCCTGAAACTGGAACCATAATTCCGATGTCAGAAATGTTTGTTGCATCTGGTGCAGTAATGCCGGCATCTGCAAGAGTCTGGTTTGTACTTATTTTTCCAAATGTATAATATGGACTGTCATCACTCTTTGTTACGGCACTTAGAATGTTGTAATCTTCAAGATCCCAGTCGCCTGAGCCATGTTCATTAATATCAATCTGAAGCCATGCAAATCTTGCTTCAATATTATCGTTGGCGGTTCCCATTACACGGATGGTTCCACCAAGAGTTGTATTATTATCCGGATAGGTGATTGTAACTGTAGGTCTGTTACCCTGAGGGTCGACTACTACCGGAGCACTCTTATAAGATATATTTCCACAATTATCAACGGCTTTAATCCAGACGTAAAGAGTTGTAAAGTCTGTATATGTTCCCGCAATAACATCAGCTTCGCTTGTAATTCCTAAATCCCAGAGATAATTCTTAAACAAAGGAGCATGGGTTGTTGTTGCTGAAGTGCTTCCGTCAAAGTAAACGTTATAGGTAAGGGAAGCATGTGTTTCTTCTGCCCAGGATGAATCATCTACAGCAGGCTGAGTATTTGTCGCTTTAATAGTATAGTAGATTGCGGGATTTGTAAGTTCACCTTCAATAGAACCGGTAACAACTGCTGTACTTGTTATAGTTGATTCCGGCGCATTGATTTTAATAACTGGAGCAGTGTTATCTACTGTGCGGCTGAAGTTCTTTTGTGTTTCAAGGCCGGACTTATCTTTAGCAGTTACGGTAAAGGTAAGGGTGTCTGAGAATGGCACTGAGGCTGGATCCGCAGAAGCATTTACCGCTGTTGCAAAATTTGTAAGAGTAATTATAAACTCGTTTTCTGTGCTTACGGAGCTTTCTACTGTACAGTCACCTTCTCCGGCCGTGATTGTATAATCTACACCGTCTTTTGTCATACTTCCGCTGAAGGAAGCTGTAACTCCAGAGGTTGCTGTATCCCCAAAAAGACCGCTTGTATCAGACGCTTCTGCCCTGATATATAAGGTGTCATAATTTCCACCAAGATGAATTGCTGGACTATTTACATCTGTATAGAAGGTTGAATTATCAACACTAATTCCGGTTATTGTGAGAAGCGGAGGATTTGTATCTAGACAAACCGGTAGCAGAGTGTTTCCTGCTGCTTTAGTAGCACCAAGCTGATTTGCAGTGTCACTCTCTGTTTCCGGTGAATCCTGAATTATTGGAGTTGCAAGAATTTCTGCATCTGAACTTGCTTCTGTGATTGCGGCTGACCTAAAGATTGTTCCTGTTGCCGCGCCGGAAGCATCAATTCCTTTATCTTTTACTTCAAACTTAAGCACATAAGAACCATCACCTGGAAGTCTTACATTCCATGAACCGCCGGAATAGGTTGCTGAGGCTTCTGTATAGCTTGCCTCCGCTTCTGTGGCTGATGCGGCTCTTCTATAAATCTTAAAGCCACCGGCCGCAATGCCGTCATCATCAATTACAGAACCATAAACTGTTGAAGAACCCTTTACCCAGATTTCATCACCATTTTTCTGAGTAAAGTTTACTCCTGAACCGATTGTAATAATCGGGCGGTCGCTGTTCTGGTTGATTATGAGCCTTCTTGTAACTACATCATCATCTTCTGTTTCATTTTCTGCGGCATCTTTTGCCTTAAGGGAAAGGGTTAATTCTTTACCGGCAGAGAAGGAATTATCGAGTGCTATAGTATCTATTGTAACAGACCACTGGCCGTTTGCATAAGTAATTGTTCCCTTTCCGGAATCTGCTGCCGGTGCAGGATATTCAAATTCTTTTGTTACCGCACTATCACCGCTGCCACAAACTGCCTTCAAAGTTATTGCTGTAACTTCGTTCGGTTCTGTTGCTTTTCCGGTAACCTTAATAATTTTGTTAACCTCAGCATCTTCCTCCGGAGTGAGGAAGCTTACTTCTGGAGGAGTATCATCTTTGTTGATTACTCCAATTGACTGAGGTGCAGAAGTATTATTTGCGGCATCTGTTGCTGTTACAAGAATTGTCTGATAACCGCTTATAGAAGCCAGAGCTGTAGCCGGAATTTCTGCATTTACAAGACGATAACCAGAAGAATCCGGCTCTCCAAGAGTAATTACAGGACTAATTTCAGTTCCGCCAAGCTTCATGGTAAAGGAATTTTCATCTTCTATTCCACTTTCTGTATCTCTAACCTTAAAGCTAACCGTCTTACTCTGTTTTCCATTTGTAAGATGTACGCTTGAAAAATCATCCGCATTTACTTCGACAAAATCTGGAGCGGTAATATCTACATTTATTGAGTAACAGTAATAAGTACTTGTATTTCCGTCTCCATCCTGTACTTCAGCATAATCTATACTTGTGTTTCCAACATTATCTTCTGCTACAATGACAAGGTAATTCTTTCCTTCTTCAAAGCCGCCGATTGTTGTTTTATAGTTTGTTGCTATACTCTTTCTGAACTTTACATAGCCCTTGTCCAGAGTATAATTATTTACAAGCTCTCCGCCACCGATTCTGTCTGTTGTATTTGTTTCATTTGCTGGAGTGCCTGTTGGAAGAATATTGTATTCTACATTGTTATTTTCTACAGAAGTCAAAGGATAAAAGACATCTGTTTTATTTGCGATTACATAATTTTTAAGAGTTTCCGGAGAGATAAAATAAAGCTTATCTGCGTTTTCACCACTTCCTTCTTGCGGCTCATTTTCTGCTGTTAGATTTTCATCAAAACAGATTTCACGCCTGAAGGTTTTGTAATAATACTTACTGATTCCAGAACCACCGGCGTTATCCGGATAGTTTCCGTGTACTACCATTGTAAAGGCATTTCCATAAGTTCCCTTTGAATACTTTCCGCCGACACCTTCTCCAATGCGGGATACAAGATCCTTCTGTGCATCATCTATTGCATGATCTGCCTTTGGAGCTGTCCGGTCAAAAATGATATCGAGGCTTTCTGTTGCGACATTTCCGGCCTTATCTTTTATAGTAAGAGTTGCGGTAGCTCCGCTGCATGGTGCAGTTTCCACCCCGCTAAAGCTGCTCAAATCAATAGCGCTGAAATTCCACTGTCCAAGAAGGCCGTCAAAGGTTCCTGTCGCTGTTTGACTTGAATTATCCTTATTTGTTACTACAAGCTCAACCAAATTTATTCCAACGTTGTCTGTGGAAATTCCCGAAATCTTAAAGGTCTTGTTCCGGTTGTCTACATAGTAATGCCCGTCGGCTGAATATGCATCTTTATCTTCAGCCCCTTCTCTAACTTCTATAAGTCGTAAATTGCTTACGGTTGGAGCATCATCATCAACGACAATATCAAAAATCTTAACATCGCTTGTATGCTTGCCTGTCTTATTTACTCCAGATACAACAAACCTTCCGGTTGCTGCAGGAGTAAATTCTGCCTTCCAGGATTTTATTTCTGCCTTGTTTGGAAGATTATCAGAATCATAAGCATGATAGCTTGTATCAGCTGGAATAGATGAAGCCGCAGTGCCTGTTTCACTTGTAGAATAAGTTACTGTAACATCGGAGGTAACATCACTATTACCAAGCTTAAAGGTCAGCCCGTCTACACCACTTTGAGAATCTTCATATTTTCCGTAAACTGTAAACTGAGCTCCACTCTTAATATAGAGCGTATTTTCAAGCGTGCTTGCATTTGTACCAAACTTAAAGAATCTTGCATCAAGCTCTGGTTCGGAAGTATCTATATTAAATGTAAAGGCTTGTGGAGCAGAAAGATTTCCTGATTTATCTTTCACCTGAATATAAAGTGTATTGCCCCCAGCCGAAGTATTTTCGTCAAATTCAACACCCTTAAGGTCAAAAGTGTAGAGGTTAGGATTTTCAGGATCCGAAGTGTCTCTTGTAAATTTTGAAGTTTCTGCACAGTCCGCAAGCTCATGAAGATATGCCGGTATGCTTTCTGTGCTTCCAGGTGTCTTTACATAATAGTACAGAGTCTCCGGATTTTTTTCGGTACAGCTTCCTTTTACATTCAGATATTGTTTTCCGTAATAGGCTGTATTAATGTGTGTTACAATATTAGTATCTGAATAAACTACAGAAAGTCCATCGTTTACAGAAGGACGTGTATCATCAATTTCAAGTGCTACTTCTTTTTCTGATGATGCCGCGCCGCCTTCAACAAACTGGTCTGTTTCTGTATTTATAGAGGCACCTTTTACCTTGTATTTAATAGAACTCTTATTTTTCGTTTTATAATTTTCAAGGGCGGCTCTGTTTTTGATTATGGATGTCGTGAATACTCCATTTACCACTGTGGATGTAAGGGTATCGCCGTTTTTTGTTGTAATTGGATTTGTTATTGGTCCAGAAATTATGATTGGGGTATCTGTACTGTCTTTCAACAATTCATTATCTTCCCAGACGGCATAGCTTGAGGCCCCACCCTGATATAAGAGATTGATTGTAATCGAATTCTTTTCTGTAGGATTTGTAACTCCGGCTGTATTTTCATTTGAAGTTACAAAATCCTGCCGTGGATTCACTTCGAGCTCAATAAAGCTTCCGCTGGTAATAAGCTTAAAGCCGTAGATTGCATTAGAGTCTGTAACAATATTATCTTCGGTCTTAGTATTGTCGTGCCCCGCAACATAAACTCTGTAAAAGTGGTCAACCTGCAGTCCGGAATAATTAATATTACTGATTAGAGATGCTGTCTTAAACTTATAGGAATCTCCGGAAACCGTAATTGTTACTTTATCAGAATCATGAGCATGAACTCCTGTTTCGCTGTCTGTTTTAGGCTGGACGAGCCAGATTTTACTTTCCTCTGTCAGGCTTTTAGGGCTTCCATCTGCTTCACATTCGCGTAAATAAATTCCGATTGAATCTTCATCTATTGGATTGTTATCCAGACCCGGATTTATCTGTACTTCAAGATAGTTATTTCCGGCCGTAAGCTGATAGGCAGTTTCATCCAGAGAGCCACCAGCGGCCAGTGGTGAGCGGGCACTAACAACGAAGGTCGGGCTGTTATCCGGATTCAGCTTAAATTTTCCTATTGCCTTGCTTGCATTGGAAAGAGTTTCTTTTACATTGCTTACAGAAACCGTTCTGCCCTCGGCTCCGGAATAAGTTCCGCTTTGAATTTTATATAAGCCGGTCGCCTTATAATCACTAATAAGGGTAGAAATTTCCTTGTAGAGATAATAAGAGGTCTGCTTGTTTCCGTTTTCGTCTATGGTTCCATCAGCAAAATATTTTTTTGCATTATCATAGGCTTCGAGCTTGAAATATCGGGGAATCGCACCGTTGCCCTTTGTCGTGTAGCCGTAAATTGCCGAATAATCATTATCTACATTTTCTTCGAAGACAGCGACATTTAGGTCTATTGTTGGAGGAACATTGGTCAGAGTTACCTTCTTTATAAAGGAAGCATCCGAACAATCTGGCGAAGAATAAACGCTTACATCAATTTTTTCCACAGAATTATCATCTGCTGCCTGTCCAACAATTGAAAAAATCTGTCCAAAGGTATCAAAACGGTCGTCCGCATCTGCTATTGTTGTACTCGGCTTCTGCAAAATCATTACCGGCGGAGTATTATCTATAGTAAAAGAACGGGCCATTGTGGTGGTGTGTCCGCCATTATCTTTGATGGCAACAACGGCTTCGTAGGTTCCATCGAGCAGACCGGCTTCCCGCGGATTAATCGGGATATTCCAGCTTCCCCTGGCGTTTTTATCTGATGGTGACGTAAAGGTTCCGTCAAAATGTTTTTTATCGTTATTTTCAAGACGGGTCAAATCAACTGTAACAGAAGAAATTGAACCATCATCTGTCCAGGTACCCTGAATGGCAAAATCATCCCTAATAACAGAGTCTGACGGCGGGTTCGTAATCTCAAGAGACGGAGCCTCTGTATCTACTGACGAACCAAGTCCTATCTCACAGGATGCAAAAAAGAAAATAGCTAGTGCTGATAAAATTAAACTTCTCTGTTTCTTCACTTATTTACCTCACATAAATGCGCATTATTAAAAAAGAAACGTTTTTAAATGGATATTCAAAATGAATATAATTCCACAAATTCTTTTATCGGCAGATTTATAACAATTCTTTAATCAGGCAAAATTTGTGAGGTCGGGAAAATTATGGAAGGAAAATTAATCAATTTAATTATAGATAAAAAAAGACCTGGATTTTTGAAGTCTAGGTCTTTGTTCTGCTTTTGCTGATAAAAGCTTTGGTTTAGTATTTTAGTATGTATAAGCCTTTTTCTTTTTATCCTGAATAGAAGCTTCGAGCTTTTCCTGATTCATTGCTTCTACAAAATCACGGATTTGTGAAGGTGACATGTAAAGCGAAACCTTAGGTGTGTAAGCATTTGAATCAGCCGAAGTTGTTTCTGTAGGAACAAAACGGATAAGAAGATATGGTTTTTTGTCTATGAATTCTGGAATTACATAGTAGGTATTTTTTTCACAGCCAATAGCAGGACTCAACAAACCAAACCAGAGAGAACAGGTTGAAGTAAAGTAAGCATTTTTTCTGCTTACCTTTACATGTGGTACGCTTTTTTCTTCATACTGCTGAAGGAAGGTATTACATGCATCAAGTATTTTATCTCTTTCTGCCTTACGCCAGATAACCGCAATATCATTTGAACCATCACGGAAATGGAATTCAACAGCGTTTGTTCGCGGAATAAGGCCAACCTTTGTTACTTCACGAGGCTTTACTTTTTTTCCTGATTTCTTGAGAAAAAAGAGAGAATCAAGTTCAATTGGTTCTATATTTGCGAGAAAGTTCTCTGTAGCCACAGGCTCAGAATCATTTATATAACTCGATTCATCTTCTGTGTAGTCGTAAGTGTAATCATAATCTGAGTCATCTTTCGATGCGCACGAGATAACCAAAAAAGAAATAAGTGCTGCACTAATTATAGCAGTTGATTTTTTTATTATGCGTTTCATATTATGAATAACAATCTACCATAAAAAAGGTTTCATGGAAAGATAGGCCAGATTTGAAGACACAGACCTAAAATTAACCTTAAAAAAAAGGCACTTGCCGTGAAAAGCAAGTGCCTTGCTGATTATTACTGGCCCCCGAAACACTTTCGGGGTGACAGTTTACGTCGATGTGACAGTCTACTTCTTACCAAAAATATCAAAATATCCGGCAATGAATACTACTAGAATGATAAGTGGAGCGATGTAGCGCAGGTAGAACTGAACAACCTTGTTCTTAGGGAACTTAATTCCGTCTCCGGCATCAGCTTCGGCAATAAAGCCGTCCCAGCCCCAGCCCTTCTTAAGAGTACAGAAGAGGAGGAAGAGCATAGATCCCAATGGGAGGAGGTTCTGGCTTACAATAAAGTCTTCCAAAGCGTCGATTGAGCCGATGTGAGCACCAAAGTGAACTCCAGACCAAACGTTCATACCAAGAGCGGCAGGTGTAGCGAGCACGAGCATAGCAATAAAGTTGATGAGAACTGACTTGCGGCGGCTCCAGCCAAACTTATCCATTGGGAAGGCAACGATATTCTCGAATACGGCAATTACTGTAGACAAAGCAGCAAA
>CAMNGG010000227.1 GCA_946537975.1 uncultured Treponema sp.
TTACGAATCTTCAATCCGAATGCCATGTTATCATAAACAGTCATATGTGGATAAAGAGCGTAGTTCTGGAATACCATGGCGATATCACGATCCTTTGGAGGAACGTCGTTCATTTCAACGCCATCAATGAAGAGCTTACCTTCAGTAATATCTTCCAAACCAGCGATCATACGGAGAGTTGTTGACTTACCGCATCCAGAAGGACCTACGAATACGCAGAATTCCTTGTCTTCAATAGTGATATTAGCATTGTTTACAGCACGAACACCGCCGTCATAAACCTTACCAATACCTTTAAGTTCTACCTTTGCCATTTTATGTGGCCTCCTTAAGGGTTATATTATTATAACCATTGTAGCACATCCAAGGCAGAAGTCAACAGAGAAATTTCTTATAAGTGTGATTTTTTCGGGAATACAGGAGGGGGAAGTCTCCCCCTCGGCCGCACTTCGTTGCGGCCTACCCCTTCTAACGGGGGCTCTGCCCCCGTAACACCCCCGCTTTTACGCGAAAAGTTTAAGAAATAGCGGCACCAAGGTAACAAACAAAATCTCAAACACAAGGGCCGGTAAAAAGTTCGCAGTTTTGATTTTTTTAAGTCCCAGAAGATTTATCGCAATCATAATAATCATGGCACCACCGCAGGCAGAAAGTTCCTGAATCAGTAAATCAGAAACATATGGCTGCAAAAACTCAGAAAGAAGTGTGAGCGCTCCCTGATAAATCAGAATTGCAATTGCAGAAAAAACAGTTCCAATTCCCATGGCGGCTGTAAAGCTGATTGCCATAAAGCCGTCCAGAATTGATTTTGTAAAGATTGTTGTATAGTTATGATTTACGCCAGCCTCAAAGGAGCCCACAATAGACATCGCTCCGACACAGAAAAGCACCGAAGAGTTCAAAAAGGCATAGGCAAAGTTAGAAGAGCCGGAAGTCTCGCCCTTTTTTGTGAGTTTTTCAAGCTTTCCGCCCAGCTTTAAAATTGCACCGTCAATATCAAGAGCATAGCCGACAATTGCGCCTAAAATCAAAGAAAGTGCCAGGTAAACAATGTTGTTATATTTAAAGGCCATCTGCACACCCAGTACCAGGGTAATTACACCACAGGCAGTCTGAATCATATCAGAAAGCTCTTCTGTAAACTTTTTGGCGAACAAAAGACCGATTATTGAACCAAGAATTACCGCGCCGCAATTTACAAATACCGCTAACATTTTTACCTCAACTCCCCGGAAAATCCGGGCAAAAAAAAAGAGCTTCCAATCTGGAAGCCCTTTTGCGGAGGAGCCGACTTGAACGGCCACGACTAACGTCACAAGCACCTCAAGCTTGCGTGTCTACCAATTCCACCACCCCCGCGGAATGTGATATTCAATATATAGATTTTATGATTTCGTGTCAATATATGAAATGCAGAAAAATTAAAAAAATTATTAATTTCTTATCGGTGGTCGACAGAATCTTTACTTTTATTTTTGTATAGTATATCCTAAAATTATCTTGTTATAGAAAAGAAAAGGAGAAGAAAACTATGAAAAAATTATTAATGGTATTGTTCGCTGCAACAATCATGACACTTACCCTCTCAGGAAAATCAAATACTAAAGCTAAAAACAAAAATCCTGCACCTTCAGTTATTGACGCTTGTTTTACCAGCAATGTGAACATGGATTCATACGAAGTCTCTAAAGAAGCTTACGAAATCAACTCCCTAAGCTTAAACACAGAGTCTGATTTTATTATTTTCAAGATTGATAACTCAGGCAAGAACTTTAACGAAATTCAGTTTAGTCCAAACAGTGACTTTGAACCAAATATTCATTACGACAACTTATATCAAATCTTCAAAGACAAAAAGATTTTCTGGGCAAATATAGGACTTAGATGGAGCGAATTTTCATTTAAGGATGATTTCGCAAAATCAAACGGGACAATTTATATCCGAGCAATTGATAAAAACGGAATCCCAGGCGAAACTTTCGAAATTTCAGAAGTCACAATTACAAAATAAAAGAAATGCCTGAACAAAAAAAGGGCTGCCCGATAAGATTAAACTTATCAGGCAGCCCTTTTTCATTTAATCTGATATTATCCTAACCCGCCAACCTTAAGCTGGAAGTGGCTGAACTCCATTGAGAAGCTTGCACGGCCCTGGGTTGCAGAACGGAGGTTTGTTGTAAAACCAAACATGTTTGCCATTGGAGCCTGAGCGTGAATAATTTCGCCGGTTGTTTTTGAATCCTGGCCCATGATGTTTCCGCCTCGCTGACTGAGCTGGCTTGAAGCAGGTCCCACAAACTCTTTTGGACAAGAAATATCAACGTTCATAACAGGCTCTAAGATTACCGGGTTAGCGGCTGTGCAGGCCTTGTCAAAAACCTGAGCAGCGCAGGCCTCGAAGGCAAAAGTGCTCGAAGTGAGCTCGTCATATTTAATTGCAGTAACCTTAACACCAACATCTGTACAAGGGTAACCGTATTTGATTCCAGAATTAAGGGCAGACATAAAGCCGCTCTTGATTGCTTCAATAATTTCATCCGGAACTTCTGCATGGCGGCAGGTAATTTCAAAGGAGTTACCACTGCCCTGCTCTC
>CAMNGG010000228.1 GCA_946537975.1 uncultured Treponema sp.
TCTCACATAAAATCTGATATGGAAATTGAAATAGACTTGTTTCGGAACACGCTCGAAGGCATTTACGAGGTTGATTGTTCTGTAAAAAACGAGAGCTTACGTGGTCAGCCTTACGACACTTTTTCCTGCCCGGCCTTTTCATCTATCGAAAAAGCTATCGATTATGTAATGACTGGTGAGAACGACAAGCTTCTTGATTTTATAGTTACGCTCCGCAAAATTGACGAAGGTGATAAATACGTTTCCGGCACCTTTAACAGCAAAGGTGAACTTTTGCGGGTTGATTCATCTTTTATAGGAACACAAGCTTTTGATTCAGATAATCGTCTTGATAACTTATATTGCGAGATACGTTATCCCTTTAATGACGGCGACATTGTGCAGGATTTATCAAGCGGCAGAATCGGCGTAGTAAATCATCTGGGTGGCGAAAAAGACGGAAAGTTAAAAAACATCTGCAAGCGTTACCGTGATTCCAGCGACATAATCGTTCCAGTAGACTGCCTTGACGACGACGGAAACTTTGTCTATGAACCGTTTTACACACCTTGCGTAGATTATGCCCCTCGTTTGGACTACTCAAAAGGTGACGGCGAGTTTTTGTACGAGGCTTCTCTTTTGGTACAGGGCAAAGGCTCTCTGGAATACTTTTGCAATATGGTAAAAAAACAAAATTTGCGATAGTAACGCACGAAAATGCAAGTTATAGGGAAAAGAGTTTTTGATAAAATCTTTTATAAATTACTTAACGCTTTACCCTTTGTCTACTATGTTATAGATAAAAGAGATATACGAAGGAGAAACTTTATGTGGGGGGAAAAGCTTATTGAACTAACCAAAGACGAAGCCTGCGAAGGCTTAATGATGAAAAAATCCAACGGCAAATTCGGAATGATTAAAAGCCGTGGTGTAGAAAGCATTGAAATCGTGGCTGTTGAACTGAAAGATTTTATGTCAGTCCCAACCGACAAAGTGATTGCTCAGTACAAAAATATTGATGAAATGATTGCAGACGGCTGGGTGATTGATTAGCGGAAAGACTAGCGAAAAACTATCGGAGGATTGGACATGAGCGATAAAATTCTTTCTCAGGACGAGATTGACGAGCTTTTGCAGGCGATTGAAAGTTGCGAAAAAGATACAAAGCCTGAAGAACGAACCCGCAAGGTGAAAATCTTCGATTTTAAGCGTCCCGATATAATCGGTAAAAGTACAATTCGAATCTTGTCTAATATTCTGGAAGAATATTGCGTTTCTATCACAAAATACTTTGTGAATGATTTGGAAATTCCTGTAAAAGCTCATGTTGCTTCTGTAGATCAGCTGACCCGAGAGGAATTCATCCGTTGCATTCCAACACCAACATTCTCGTTTTCGACTGTTTGGCTTGATGGAGTGCTTTTGTTCAATGTGAATCCTGCAACTTTTCTTGAAGGCTTTTTGGGTAGAAAAGCAAAGAAAATGAAAAAGGGGCAGAAAGCAAGATTCTTGTGGAGAAATCCGAGCGCATTCGAGAAAAAGATTTTCAGTGATTTTGTGGCGAATCCCTGCTTGAAACGGCTTGAACAGGCATTCTCAAACCGAAGCGATAGGCCTCTTCCTTCTATGTCGGAAATCAAGTTTGAGGATAACCCGGTCTTTCTACCTTACGGTGAAAATTATTGTGAGATGGGGGCGATGGCGAGCATTGAGCTGAGTTTTGAAGGCACTGAAAAAAACAAAAAAGATGATTTTTACACAATAGACATTTTCTTCAATGCTCAGATTCTCGAAAATCTAAGTGAGCGGAACATAATTTATCATGGCGAGAAAAACAAGGTGGTGGAACTTGAAAAACCGAGGGAAAATCTTTTGGTTGAACTTGGCAGGTGTCGTCTTAGCGATGAGCTGAATCTCGAAAAAAATATGATTCTGGAACTGAACAGTCTGGCAGGAAATCCGTTGAAAATCTTTATTGACGGAACGGAGTGCTGGACTTGCGAGGCTCTTTGTCTTGACGATTCAAAAGCTGTTCGAATTAATGAAATGAGTGACGGTCAGTTTGAGTTTTCAGATGATGAGAAAAACACCGATGATTTTTACAACACTCGCGTGATTCTAGGCTGGACGAATGTAAGCAAAAAAGAAGCCGATGGTTTTGGCGAAGGTTCGATAATTGAGCTTGAGCAAAAATGGTACGAGCAAGTCTTTGTCTACAAGAACAACAGACTGATTGCAAAAGGAGATGTTATGATTCTAGATGAAAATTTCGCTGTGAAGATAAAAGATTTGTGCTAGAGACATGAAAGATTTGTCTGCATAAAACTTAACGATTCGCCCTCCGCTTACTATGTTATCAGTGAATGGAGGAAATTATGATAAAAGGATTTTTACTCAGGATACTTAAATTATTTGTTTTTTGCTGCATTTTGCTTTATCCATTATTTTTTCTGAATAAACTTTTTGATTTAGAGGTAAATGCTCCTGCCATTAATAATTTTCTTGCAGCAATTGCCGCCATCCCGATTCCGGGCGTGGGAACCGTTGGTGGAGTTGTTGTGCTCATAGTCGGCGGCCTTACACTATCTGGGGCTTTTGATGAATAATGGAGCGGAGTTGGAGAAAAATTAAATGCCAGCAATTGCTAATTATGTTCAGGAAATCAGTTTGTCACGCGCACAGGTAAAAGCCGAAACAGACATCAAAACAAAAATAATGAAAGTTTTGATGTGGGGCTATAAAATGCCAAATGGCGGGTTGCAGCGACAATATGCTGATAGCATTGTTCAAAATCTTTCGGTTCTAGAATCAGTTTTTGCAGAAATAAAAGATAAAAACCTGAATGCAGAAGAAATAAAGGCTGCTTTTGACAGACTTGGAATTGTCAAAGGATTAGGCGCAGGTGGAATCTCCATAAATTCTAAATTGTTCTATTTCTTTAACGTTTCTTTTGAAGGTCACAAGTGCCTTATTCTTGATAGAGTTGTGGCAGAAAAATTGAATCTGTTTGATGACTTTGCAGGAACAGAATGGAAACCTGTACCAGAGTGCTATTTAAATTATCTCAACCGAATGGATGAACTTGCCGGGGAGAACAATGTTTCACCTGAGCAGTTGGAATTATTCCTGTTTGGCTATCAGGCATAAAAATCTTATAACACTTCAAAACATCTGTCATTACGGGGGGGGGCTTAATCATGGTTTTTACAGCCTAATTCTCTTAATGGCAGATTTTTTTATAAAAATCAAGAAAAAAAATTTAACGATTCTCAATCTTCACAATATGTTATTAGTGTAAATTGTCAAAACTAAACCCTAATTGCATTTGGAGGCAAATATGGAAATCTCAACAAAAGAATGGAACGCTTACATCGAATCAATGAAAAGCGCTCTTGCAGAAAACGAAGGCTGGCAGGAAGAGCTTAATGTTTGCCTTGAATTGGCAGAAGAGGCGAAGAATGGCAATGAAGATGCTCTCCTTGACCTTGCCGTTTACAAAATGGATCACGGCATTGATTTTGAAGAAAGCGTTTCTTTCGCTGAGGAAAAAGCTGACCAGAATGATGTTTACGCGCTCACACAACTTGGATTCCTTTACTGCACGGGCGTTTACAATCCCTTCGATGATTCAAAAAAGAGCCTCATCGATATTAATGACATCAAAAACGAAGAAAAGTCCACCTCATACTTTGAAAAAGCTGCGGAACTTGGCGGCGTGCGAGCCATGGCAACTCTGGTAAACCACACTTGGGTTTATGGCCGCAATCAGGATTCAGATGATTCTGATGATTCAGTTCAGCTTACGGCAGAAGATTTTACCAAAGCCGAAAAACTTGCATTGAAAGCCATCGGCATCTACGAAAATCAAAAAGAAAAATGTGACATTTCTGATTCAATCATCGCCAATCTTATGGGCTGGCTTTCCGATTTGTACGAATCAAAAAATCCCCTCTCACCAATTTATAGCCATGAAAAAGCCGAATACTGGAAAAATCGTTCCGACAAACTTTTTCAGAAGCTGAAAGAAAGCGACGAAGAAAGTAAGCAGTAGATTTGCTTGCAATCAGCTAAAAAAGAGGTTAAAATATTCTCTGTTTATAACACCGATTGCTGATGTGGGCGGTGTGTTTTTGCATGAGGATGCGGAAAAGATGGGAAAAATAGAAAAAGAGTTCGAAGAATCGAAGAAATATGAATTAAAAACAGAAGATGTTGAGATTAACGGAAAAACTGTAAAACTTGTGGAACTGACAAAAGATAATGTTGCACGCGTTGAAGCTATGATACGAATGGATTCAAGTTATGCAAGGACTGGAGACCCGATTTTTGTTGATTCATCGGCTTTTTGGATGAGAAAATTAAAGAAAAGCTATGAAAATAATAAGTGTGATGTTGATGGTTATACTTTCTCAGATATAGTCTTGAATTCTGTTATGTCTGTCGATACTGAAAATAGCACTCACCTGAATTCTGATAGAAATGCTCTTAATGATTTCATTACAGATAAGAACCTAATTGAAAATGTTCATGCGATTTATCCAGATTATGTTGTACATGAAATTAAAAAGAAAAGATGTTATATAGACGCTTATTGGATAATGAAAGATAGAATAGTAAATTTTGATAATGGCGAGACAGATAAATTAAAAAAATCATTAGAAGCTGGTAATTTTGACTTGTTTGAAAAACTTGCAAAAGTGACCTCTGCAGAGATAACACAGAATTATGTTCCTGGAGCCAGATGTAATGTTTCTTTTGCAAGTAAATTTTGTGCTTATGCTTGTTATTATCTTTTTGAAAATAAACCTGAGCAAGATAATTTTTCAAAATATGATAGTGTTGTTATGAAAGTTCTTCCCTTTTACGCAAAACGCTGGGGAATAGATTTCGAAAATTATAGTTTTGGTGAAGATAAAAATGCTGACAATTATAAAAAACTTCGAGAACATGGTTATAAAATAATTAGTGGTAAAAAAAATGCCCCAGAAGTTTTTGCGAAAATTTGTCAATTCTACCAAGATTATTCTGCCATTATCGGAGAAATCATAAAAAAGAGTGGCAATCAAATCAGCCGGAACGGTTTTGATCATTTGCTCTGGTATTATCACAAAGGGCATCCTATTGATGATTAAATTTACTTTTTTTTTTTACAAATGTATGGTAAAATGAACGAAAAGGACTTTTGTCCTAAAAATTATAAACAAAGGAGAAAAATTTAAAATGCCAACAATTGCTCAACACATTGATGAAATCAGAAACCTGGATGTGGCAAATCACCCAACTCATGATATCAAAAAAGAGAACTGGGATGCGCTTAATTATCCTGAAAAAGATGCTTTACACAGAGCAATCTTTGTGAATGATATAATCACTTTGACTCGCGCAGATGTAAAAGCCGAAACAGATGTCAAAACAAAAATAATGAAGGTTTTGATGTGGGGATATCAAATACCAAGTGGAACCCCGCCTCAGGCAACTTTTGAAGATATTGCTAATCATCTCACAGAATTGGAAGCTATTTTTTCAAGAATACAAAATCAAAATTTGAATGCGGCACAAATGCAAGAAGTCTATAACAATATGCACAATATTCAAGGATTAGGTAAATATGGTATGGCTACAAAAGCTAAATTATTATATTTCTTTAACGTTTCTTTTGAAGGAAAAAAATGCCTTATTCTTGATAGCAAGGTTGCAAATAATTTAAATCGGTTTGATGACTTCCCTGGTACAAAATGGAAAGCCGTTCCAGAGTGCTATTCAAGCTATCTCAGCCGTATGGATGAACTTGCAGAAATTCACCATGTCTCATCTGAGCAGCTGGAAATGTTTTTGTTTAAATATAAGGAATAAATAATTAATTAAAACTTTCAAAAAAAAATTTAACGATTTCAAAATCCTCCTCTATGTTATTAGTGTAAATAATTAAATATCAACACTAATGGCAATTGGAGGTAAATCATGGCGAAAAATCACGCGGTAATAATCGACGACACGAACGACGGCGAATCAAAAGAGCTCATCAAAAAAGTCAGGGCACGTTTTGACGCGGCGAATCAAAAAACGTTCAATTTAATAGAAGATTTTATCGCAGGCGGATACGAAGAAAATCTTGCCAGGCTTCTGGTTTATCTCCCAAAAGAGCGCAGGTCAGCGGCACTTCAAAGCCTGCCCGAAACTGTGCGCGAAAAAGTTTCTTCCATATTAAATAGTTTCGGCGAAAAAAAGAATTCTGATCCCGACGTTATGAGCGCGGTTGGAACTGTACTCAAAAATGCGGATTTTTATGGCGAAAAAGCGGCGCATGAAATTATTCAGAACGGTGACATTTATTTCCTTTCGGCGATTGAGAGCGAGAACAAAAATCTTTTTGAAGTGAATCCTCTTCTTTCGATGAATGTTGAATACTATCTTGTGAACATGAATGTTCTTCTTGACCTTGACGACAGAAGCCTTCAAAAATGGCTCCGCGAAGTCGAAACGCAGGATTTGGCAAAGGCTCTCAAAGGAACGGACGCGGAAGTTCAAAACAAAATCTTCCGCAATATGAGTCAGCGTGCGGCGGAAATGCTCAGGGAAGACATGGAATTTATGGGGCCGGTCAGAAAAAGCGACGTACTTGAAACACAGAAAAAACTCATCGGGATTTTAAAAAGGCTGAATGAATCTGGAGAAATCGTGATTTCAAAAAGATTTGGCGGTGGTATCGGCGACGAACTTGTTTAGTACATCGAATATCAATTATTTTCATTCCGAACGCTACGCCACATTCGCACGCACCTGCTACGAATGTGTGTTTCGGAATCTCTAAACACAGATGGGGCTGTCCAAAAAGTTCGTTACGTAGCGTCATTCCGAACTCGTTTCGGAATCTATGCATTATATCTAGTGTAGATGCTGAATCAAGTTCAGCATGACAATACTTATTGGACAGCCCCATGACAGTTATTCGATACACCAGTGACTTTTGGAGGATTTTATGATGGAGAAGATTTATTTTTATAGAAAACTTGGTACTGCTGATTTCGTTCAGAGCGAAAACGAAAAGAAAATAATCCCCGTGCGGTTCAAAAATCAATT
>CAMNGG010000229.1 GCA_946537975.1 uncultured Treponema sp.
CGGTATTTTCGCAATCCCAGAAATGGGCCGCTTCTACCGCCACGTACTCATCGAAAAGAACTTCCCACACCACGGTGCCGTTGCATTCGGCCACTTTGGAAAGGAACTCTACGAAGTATTCAAGTACATCGGCGTAGACGTAAGCGAGATTGGATACAACCAGCCTAAGGGAGTTAGATACCCTACTGAGAATCCATGGGGATAAAGCCTAAAATCGAAGAACCGTTAAAAACTGGGCTGCGATAGCGGGCCAGTTTAGGTTCATCGAAAGAAAGGCTCAGAGGCAAGCTGTGCTTGCCGACCAGGCGAACTTTTTAAAGACTGTCGGGAACCCGGCAGTCTTTTTTTGTTAAGAATGTCAAAATTCAGCCTGCAAAATTGCAAATATTGGGATTTTACAGGCTGAAGCATCGGCAATTTTGTTGTTTATGGGCTGGTGACGGCCGGCAAAAATTGATTTTTTGGAAAATTGCAGGCAGAAAGTTAGGGGTGGTGACAAGCAAAACAGGTATTTGAGCCTGTAAAATTGAAAATTTTGAGATTCTACAGGCTCAGAACTGGGAACATATTTTGCAATTCGTCCTCAGCTGCCTGCAAAATCATAAAATTGTAATTTTTGCAGGCCTACATACATGGAATTCCTGTGTAACAATCCATCATCTAGATTATTTTTGAACAAAACAGTGAGTTAAACTCACTAGGCTTTTTATCTCTTTTTCCTTTATAATATTTATGTAAATAACTTATAAGAGAGGCAAAAGTATGAAAAGAATCTTTTCCTTAGTTACAGCAATTTTGATAGTTGGATTGTTTATTGGATGTGCTTCAACAAATATCAATGAAAAATCTAATATAAATGATATATCGAAGAATAGTCGGAATTTAAATAAATATTGGTCAACTCCTGAAAAAAGTTGGGAAAAAGAGATAATTAAAGATTTAACGGAAATTATGAATCAATCTGTTATTACAAAAGAAGATGTAGCTTATATGAAGGATCTTCCATTTGGAATTTCTCAAGGAAGAAGTCCTATTGACGCATCTAAAATGCCTGTTTCAAATTCGACTCGAACAAATTTTACAGGAAAAATAATAAATGCTACAACAGAAACAATAAAAATTTTTATAAATACAGATGAACCTTACATATATCGTGTAATGAATATTCTTCCTGGAGAAACTGGGTATTTTTCTTGTCCAATTGTTCGACACAAAGATATAGGTTATTTAAATTTAGATCGTTTCAAAGATAGATATTTTTTTGTTGAAATAGATGGAAAAATGACAAGATTCTGGTCAATAAATGAGGATACTTTTCATGGTGCAAACAAAGGTGAAAATGATGATGCGGAATATCTGACATTGTGTGAAGAAATTGTAAAAACACATAGTTTAGAATTGATATATGATGGCTATCATAACGATGCAAAAAAATATAACTATCGTTTTATAGAACCTTTTGAATATGAATGGAAGGATTAAATAATCTTGCTCCTTTGTATTTCTGTGCGCCATTACAGATTGCAGTGAGAACATTTTGCTTGAAAGAAGGAGTTTGCTTTACCATACGTTAATCCCAAAAAATAAGCCGACTTAAAAGCCGACTATTGTTACGGGTTTAAGGTCTCCGTAATGACCAATGGAATAGGGTTTAATGTCTCCTATCCGACAACTTTGCTTTAACAGAATTTGAAAACGCAAATCAAGACTTTACCAGTTGTATTTAATTACTCTTGACATCTGGAAAAACCATTGTTGTATTTTTATACAGAGGGTGAACTTATGCCATATTAGTGGAGCCCCAATAAAGCGGCGAATTTCTGCCATAAAGTGAAAACCTAAAAAGGCAAGCTTTTTATAAAGGAGTCGGAAATGGCTCCTTTTATTTTTTTAAACTAGAAACTTAATTTAAAAAATCATAAAGTATGTTATAATGTTGTTAGATGGAGGTACAAAATGTCTTACGATGTCTTAGAAAAGCAAATAAGAGCTTTGCCAGAGGAAGCGCTGGAAGAAGTTTCTGCTTATCTTGATAGAATAGGAAGTATCTATCAGGCAAAACAGACAGTTGATTTTTCATTTGTCGATAATATTTTTGGAACCCTATCTGATGAAGAAGCAAATGAATTACGTTCTTGCTGTGGACTTAAGTTCAGGGAGAACGCATGACATATTTTTTAGATACAAATGTTATTATTGATTTGCTTAATGGTAATTCAAATGTTTTAGCTGGATTTAAGAATGCATATGTGTCTGGCACTGTAAGAATTCCTGATTTAGTTTATTATGAAGTACTTCGAGGTTTTGAGTATTCAGATTCAAAAAATCGGAAAGCAGCATTCGAAGTTTTTGCACAAAGATGTGGAATCGATTTTATGGGTGCTGAAACTTTAAGAGAAGCTGCAAAACAATATGCAGACTTGAAAAAACACGGAATAACAATAGATGACGATGATATTCTTATAGGTTCGCTTGCTATTGAAAGAAATGCAACTCTTGTAACCAATAATACAAAGCATTTTATGAATTTAAAAGGAATACAGCTAGACAATTGGGTGAACTGATATAAATAGCAAATTGCGAAGCAATTTACCTTTAAAAAAAGCAGGCGTTGCGGGCAGCGTTTGAGCCCTCTAGAAGGGGTAGCGACCGACGAATGGCGCGAGGGAAAGACTTCCCCCTTCTGTGAAGGAATCAAGGATAATCGAAGTATCTAATCTTTTAGACCATAATCTTTTAATATTTCAGAAATAGTAGATTCGAGTTTTTTACAAAAATCATTATTACGTTTTTTTTCCAGATATTCAGTTTTGGCTGCTGTTTGGCCATTCAAAAAGAAAAGATATGCCGGAAGGTTTAATACCGTAGAAATACGTTCTATCAATTCAATAGAAGGAAATTTCTGCCCGCGTTCAATTTCGCTAAGATAATTTGTTGCTATTTCACATTTTTCAGACAGTTGTTGTTGACTTAAACCTGCATTTTTTCTGTAGAATTTTAGATTTTCTATAAAAACAGTTCGTAAACTCATATAACTAATGCTATCAGCACTATATTTAATTTGACACAATCCTATAGCGTGTGTTAAAATAGTACTAATGCTAATAGCGTTAGTAAAAAACGGGAATTGAGTTTATGCGATTTTGTCCTTACTGTAGAGCTGAAGTAAACGATTTTGATTCAGAATGTGAATATTGCGGTGCTGAATTACCATTAGACGAGGAAGCCGCATTAATAATTGAAAAGATAGAAAATCTTTTAAAGAATGTTAACTTTGTATTAAATAATCAAAATGAAAAAGCTTCTTCTATAAAAGCTTGTATTGATAATATAGAAGTTTATTTACCAATTCTCCAGCCGTTATCTGAAAATAAACCTATTGCCAAATATATTTCTGAATTAAATTCACTTCAAAAACAATTAGAAATCAAATTAGAGCCATTAGAAAAAAAAGAAAAGCGTACTAAAAAGATACGAATTATAGTTTCATCAATTCTGGCTGAATTAATCTTATTCATTTTATTATTCTTAGTTTACTTTTTTGGTAAAGAAGCTACAGGGAATGTAATTCTCGCAATCCTAGGGTTTGGTGGAATTATTATAGGCGTTGGCTTTTCAGGTGAAAAGTTTTGGACGGGATTTTTCTCAGGTCTAATAGGTGGAATAATCATGTATTATTTTGTTAATTGGTTATTTTCTTCACCTATGGGGCAAGTAATTCTTACGATAGTCTGGACTTCCGCAATTATTTCTTTTGATATTATTAATTTAAGGAAAAAGTAATAATGGCAATAGCAAATATAATTAGATGTACAATACAAGAGCCGATTCTTATTTGGAAATGGCATGATGATAACTATTCTAAAAGACAAGATGAAATTCGATTAGGGTCGCAGTTAATTGTTTCAGAAAATCAACAGGCCATATTTGTGAAGGGCGGTAAAATATGTGATGTTTTTGAAACAGGCCAACATACACTTGCAACTGCAAACCTCCCAATTTTGTCGCAGGTTATTGGTTCAGTTTTTGGAGGTAATTCTCCGTTCAATGCTTCTATTTATTTTGTTAATAAAGCAGTTTTAATGAATACAAAATTTGGACTTACACCATTTAATCTTGTAGAGCCAAATTTTAAAGTACCTATTCCAGTTTCTGCGCGTGGTAGTTACGCACTTAAAATATCTGATGCAAGAAATCTTCTTATCCAAATATGCGGAAATTTAACGGAACTTACTCCACAAACAATTAAAGAATATTTTAAAGGTATTGTTTGCACAATTGTAAAAAATGGAATACTTGAATTAATCAAAAAGACTCAAATCTCTCCAATTGAACTTGAAACCAAAATAGATGATGTAACAAAATTGGTTTCCGAAGATGTTTTGTCAACATTTGCAGAATATGGTCTAATATCAAAGCATTTTGTTATAGAAGCAATTCCTATTATTGATGATGATCCACGGGTTAAGGATGTTGTTTCTAAAATTCATCAAATATGGGCAGAAGATGTTGAGGAAAAAATGAAATTCCGAAGGCATACAGAAAATATTGATATTTATAAAACTGAACGAATGTTTGATACTGCGCAGTCTGCAGCAGAAAACCTTGGTGGGAATGGTATTGCAGGTGCATTTATAGGAATGAATGCGGTTCAGCCTTTGGGTTCTACTATAGGAACAATGCTTAATGGTGTTTTGAATAATGGATTACAAGCAGTTGGTAAACAGATAGATGGAATTAAATGTGATAAATGCGGAACTGTTTCACCAATAGGAACTAAGTTTTGTATTAAATGCGGTGATGCTTTTGTAGTATGCCCGGCATGCAAAAAAGATAACCCGAGTCAAACAAAATTCTGTATTTTTTGTGGTTCACCAATGAAACTAGTATGTAAAAATTGCGGCACAGAATATATAGCTGGAGCTGTCTTCTGTGGAGAGTGTGGACAAAAGCTTTAATGGAAATTATGCGGAGAAAATCTTCGTGTAAAAAATAAATTTAGGGGGACATATAAATGTCAGAACAATTTGATAATGCCATGAGTTTGGCGAAAGATGCATTCAGAGCAAACAATGAAGAAGAATGTAAAAGTTTTTGTAATCAGGCACTTACTGTAGATCCTAAATCTGCAGATGCTAAAGCATTGAAAGGTGCAGCTGTACTTATTTCATTCAGTTTAGCTGGTGCAGAAGCAGATGCAGTAGAAGCACTTGAAATCTGGAAGTCAATAACTGGCGAAGTTTCGATGGAATATCAGATTTTAGTTATAGCAAGTGCAGATGAATTTATTCATCGCTGGTACGATGCTGCTAAGGAACATCATGCAAAATTTAAGGATGTTGAGGGCGCAGATAAAGAATGGGCTCATGTACAGGAATGCTATAGAATTTTCAGACAAGCAGTAGCTTCTCTTGATGCTATAGAGGATGGATTGACAAATTTTGTTGTTACTGCATTTAATAATCATACTCCTTCACAGGCTCATTGGTGTGCGGAAACCTTAGCAGGTAAAGCAAATAACGAAAATGCAAAGAAATTGTTCGAGGTAGCTGATAAAGGACTTCATGCTTATAATAATAAGGAAAAAGGTTGTCCTTCATATTCAGATTTAAGTTTCGCAAAACCATTAATCAATAGATTCATTAATGGAAGCGATGATCTTGCTCTTAAAGCAAAAGAAATGAAATCTATTTTTGATGTAGCAAAGAAAGCGCATACAAAGAAAGTTTTAATTACAGTTGGAATAATTGCAGCAGTAGTTATTGTTCTGTTTATTATTGGATCTCGTTAATCCATTATAATTTTATTAAAAAATCCTTACTGAAAAATTTTCAGTGAGGATTTTTTTATCTATGTATTAATTAACAGGAATAAACTTTAATGTATAAATCATAATGAAGGTAAAATATGAAAAAGCTTAAATTTATTATTTTGGGAATAATGGTAATCTTTTTATCATCTGCTGTTACTGGATGTTCTTCATATCAGGAAAAGGGAAGAAAAGCCTATGAAAAGCAAGATTATGAAAAAGCAATGAAGGCGTGGGGAAAAACAAACTACTGGGGAATTTATTCTATAGAAGACGAATGGCATTATGCACAATTATTGGAAGATAATAATTTAGAGCAGGAAAGTCATGAAGAGCGTGTAAAAGCATATAATACACTTATGTCCTATGATGTGATTCAAGAAAAACTTATGCAAAGAGACCGTAAGGTATACGAAGAAATGATTAAATGGGGAGCTGCAGAAATTAAAAAGCAAAATGCCAATAATCATAAAACCTGGCTTAAAGAAAACCATTTCTTTGAATTGTCGAAAATTGAAAAGGGTGTTTATTATATGATGGAAGTTGGTGACAATCAGGATGCAATGGAAACTTTAGGCTATATACCTGAATACAGATTATTCCCAGATGGAGACCTCAAGGAAGTAATAAATGATTCAGTTAACGGAACATATAACTGGAGTTTGGAATCAGATACACATGCTACGTTTCATAAATTTGATGCCTGGAGCAACACTTTAATCCAGGGAGATTTATATCTTGAAGATGATGATAGCCTGAGTATGTATGTTGAAGGCGATTATGTTGGAAAATTGTACATGCGCTATAGAGTTAAGGAATAGAAATAGCTAAGGAGACAATATTAAGGAATGAAACAATCCTGACTAAAAACTGGGTTTTACCGTTTTAGTAGGGATTTTTTATTCCGGTATCTTGTGAAGTTCTCTCAGTTGCTACACGTTCATTCGGCCACTTTGGAAAGGAACTCTACGAAGTATTCAAGTACATCGGTGTA
>CAMNGG010000230.1 GCA_946537975.1 uncultured Treponema sp.
GCCGCATAGCAGATTACGCTCTGAGGAAATTTCTGATAAAGCTTGCGAAGAGTTTTTGTCGGCTTAATGTCCATGCTGTCAAACATTTCGTTTTCTGCTGTCGGAGTGTTGCCCGAAGAAAGAGCCGCAAAATCCGGGTCGTAAGGATTCAAGCCCCAGTGCTGGGCAATGCGGTAAAAGTTGATGTTGAAGGGGCTGAGCATATAGCCCAGAATAACACTTAATCCCCCGAGCTTTGAGGCAACCGTAGGGCAGATTCCAAACTCTTCCTTGTAGGCCGCTCCCATGTCGCTTAAGATTTCAGAAGTGATTTCCTTGCAGAGAACTCCGGTCAGGTCTTTGCGCTCGAAAATCGGTGTTCCATTTTTGAAAAGGCGCTTTCTTTTAGTGTTTACTTCGTAAATGTTTTCCAGCAGACGTCTGTTTTTTGTTGAGACCGTCTGTGAATTAACCTTGATATACCAGTTTCCCTCTTTTTTGCTTACGGCATAATTGTAATTAAAAATTGTTTCATCATGTGTAAAAGGGCCGGTGTAAAGTTTTCCGCAGGCAGTCTTGAGAACATTCTGCTGGAAGGCGGCAATGTTTTCCCACCGCTTGTGCTGGCGGCAGAAAACCGTTTTCTGCTTCAGGTTTATAATGGTAGGGAAAACAGAAAGCGATTCATCCTGGCGCGGCACAAAAGAGTTTTTTATAATGTCATATCCCCAGAAACGATTCATGAAAAACCTTAATCAAATATAATCAATCTTAATCAAGACAAAAGCCTACACGGCATTCTTTTTCTTCTTTGTCCAGGCGCTCGTTTTCACAGAGTTCGGCGATTTCGTCATAAGAAGGAAGAACTCCTTTTATGATTTCTGTCATCTCACATTTTCGCACAATGTTGTCAATTTCGCCACCGGAAAAATCAAAGTGGTCAGCGAGCCTTTCCAAGTCAGAATCGCAAAGTTCGGGCAGCTTGCTTCCCCAGATTTTTTTGCGGGCTTCAAGACTTGGTTTTTCGTATTCAACCTTAAAAAGGAAGCGTCGTTCAAAGGCCTTATCCATATTGTTGCAGAGGTTAGTTGTTGCAAAAATAATTCCGTCCAGCTTTTCCATTTCTTCCAGAAGAATATTCTGAATGGCGTTTTCTGTCTGTGCACAGTTTCCCTGGGTAACATCCTTACGTTTAGAAATCAGGGCATCGGCCTCGTTAAACAAAAGAATAGGTGTGTTCTCGTGACGGCGTTCTGCTGTCTGACAGAGCTTCCTGTAATTTGTAAAAATCTTTTTTACAATTTTTTCGCTTTCACCAAACCACATCGATTTTGATTCAGAAATATCAACATGAAGAATTTTTCTGTTTGTCTTTTTTGCAAGCTGATAAACAGTTTCGGTTTTACCGGTTCCAGGCGCACCATAAAGAAGAACTGCAACACCTTTTGGAAGTCCTTTCGACTCGAGTCGCTTCTGCATGGCAACAAGGTTTTTCTGAGAAAGACTTTCCTCCAGCATATCAATCTGCTTCTGAACTGTCTCAGAATAAAAAAGGTGCTTTTCCTTGAGCTTTTCAGGCTCAAGAATATTCCTGTTGCAAACCGGCTTCTTTTTATAGAGGTCTGCATTTTTTCCGTAAATTAATTCAATGGTGCGGTCGCTTAGAGTTACAGTTGTTTTTTCTACGACATCATTTTTTTCAATTTCAATAAAACCGTTTGTGCTTAAAGGATCTTTTTCATCAAGCATTTTTCGAAGATTTGTAAAATACGCATTTGTCTTTGCATATAAATCACTTAGAGTAGAGCAAAGACAGGATTCATTACCATCAAGAAAATCCTTGGAACAATCATAAAGAAAATATCTTTCCATAGGGTCAAGCTTTGATTTCATGATTTTTTTGAAGAAAGGCAACTCTGCAAATTTCTTTTCCAGGGAGGCCAGTTCTCGTTTTTTCAGAAGAGGTGACATACACTTTTCATAAGTAATTGCAAATTCGTGAAGCGCATCAATTGTAATTTCCAGGTCAGATTTTTGATATTCAGCTTCTGCATATTTTTCTGCCTGACTGCCAAAAAGTGTTTTAAGCCCCTCGGAACTTAATTTTAAAATTGTAGCATATCGGGAACCACGTCTGAAATCACCAGCAATTTGTTCAAAACTATCTGTAATAAGATTTCTTTCAAAAAGAATATCATCCTTTTGGCTTAATCGATGGCAGCGGGAATATTTTATAAACATACCAAGTACATCGGTAAGAAAATCGGAATCATCATCTACAAGAGTTTTTCCAGAAATACAAAATGAGCTGAGTAAATATAAAATTATTCGAGACTCCAGATCTTCAGGAAACTCCTTTTTTATATTTCGCATGATTTCGTCCTGCTCGTACTTTCGCTCATAAGTTGCAATTGTTCTGTAAAAATCTTCATCAACATTAGAGCTTCTTAAACAGTTTTTAAATAGCGTAAAGAAATTCATAAAAATCTTGTCTGTTGTGTCGAGGGTTTCTTCAATCTGAATTATGGGTGTTCCTTCAACAATACTTTCTACAACAGAATCAGGAATTTCATACCCGCCATTTCTTTCGCTTCTGCGAGCCAGTCTGGATTCTGATTTTTTCTGTCCAATCAAAAACTTCTTCTGAAGCAAATTAAAATTCTGTGAATAAAGCAAAATGGTAATATGAGGAAGCTCAAGAAAATCTGCAATTTCTGCAAGAGACGAAGCGGCGGACTCCTGCATCTGAAGATAAAAAATTACAGTAAAAAAGACAGCAGAGGTTTCATCAATATTAAGGTATTTTGTGAGACGGCCAAGATTTTCTTTTTCTGTTTTAAGAACTGCCTCTTCAAGCTTACACCCCTGGAGCTTTTCTGAAAGGTCTATAATAATCTGTAAAATTGATTTTTCGTTTGTATTTGCGTTTGCCATTTGCGTCTCCTTATAGTACACAAATAATATACGAGGAATTTTTCAATTGTTTAGTTTTTTATGTTTTTTTGTATTCTTGACCCGTTAATCAAAGAAATCATATAATTAACGTATGCCTTTACAACTTTCCTGGACAGACTACCCAGAACCTGCCGACTCGCCGGATTTTTTTAATGCCGCTGCATTTGAGCCCCGGTTCCCAAAAGATTTTGAGCACCTTTTAATAAAGGGGGATAACTATCCTGTTCTTAAGCTTCTTTCCGCAGGCAGGGCAGATTCTCGAGCTTTTAAAGACTGTCCGGATTTAACAGAGGCTGTTGATATCATTTACATTGACCCACCATATAACACCGGCAACGACTTTACCTATAACGACAACTTTACCGCCCGCGACGCCCACGGCACTACAGACCGCCACAGCCAGTGGCTCAGTTTTATGCAGCGCCGTCTGAAGGCCGCCCGCCCGCTTCTAAAAGCAACAGGCTGTATTTTCATCGCAATTGACCAGAGTGAACTTTATACGCTCAAACTTCTTTGCGACCAGATTTTTGGTGAAGAAAATTTTGTAAATGATTTTATGTGGCTGCACGGTAAAGGAAAAAAAGATACCTGGTCCCGAACCCTTCAGCAGCACACTCTATGTTACGCCCGCGATAAAAAACAGCTGCCAGCCTTCCGCGAAATCCAGCAGACAGACTGGGCTACTACAAATGCCGACAGCGACCCGCGTGGAAACTGGTTTTCGGGCAGCATTTCTTTTACGGAAAAACGTTCAAATCCAAATCATAAAAACTACTATTCGGTAGTTTCTCCAAGCGGAAAGGTATGGACCCGCCAGTGGCAGACCACAGAAGAAGAAATGAAAAAGCTGATTGCCGATAACCGCATCTTCTGGGGCCAGGCACCCGCTTATGATAAGGTTCCGAGGGTAAAGATTTTCAATGACCAGCAGTCAGAAGTAATCCCGCGAAACATAATTGAGCCACTTGAAACTACCCGGGCCGCCCAGCACCACTTAGACGAACTTCTGGGCCAGCCCGGAGCCTTCGACAATCCAAAGCCTGTTAGTCTTATCAAACATTTAATAGAAATAAGCCGACAGCCAGAGGACGCGCTTGTTCTGGACTTCTTCGCGGGCAGCGGCACCACCTTCGAAGCAGTCTGCGCCCTCAATGCCCAGGATAAAGGAAAACGCCGCTCCATCCTGATTCAAAAGGATGAAAACGGCATTTTCGAATTGTGTAAAAAAAGATGTCAGAAGGTTGCAGCTTTATTTGAAGAGTCTGCGGCACTCAAGATAGAACCTCTTTTCATCAGCTTCACCCATTGAAAAACTTTTTCGTGGAAGAGGGCCGCGGCCGCTGATAGTTTCAAAGAAGGAATCCTTCGCGATTGGTGGCAAAAGAATTCCTACCGCGTTTTCGCGCTCACCGAGTTTCAAAACTTCGTCACTTCCGTGGATGTAGTCGATTTCCGGATTCTTTCCGTCAATCTTTGCAGAGCTCTTAAGGGCGGAATCAATCTCCGGCTGGAGTCTTGCAACTGCCAGCTCTGTAATTCCGGTTTTAAGCAGAACATACTTCTGCACGCCGCTGCCACCTTCGCGGTAGGCAAAGCCAAAATCAGCATGAGAAGCCTTTACTGCCGCTTCAAGCTCGCTGGCCCCAGCCACTTCGCTCACCGAACCACCAAGCTTTTCAGCCAGAGTCTTTATAAGGCCTTCAACATCACAATCAAAAATAACGCGGTGAATTGGCTCAAAGGTTAAACCTGTGTCATAAATATTTACAATTTCAACAAGGGCATAGCGAACAGGACAGTCACACAGTTCAGTCTCACCGGCGCCCTCTGCAATCAGCTTTTCTTTATATTCATCCCAAACAGCCTTTGCGGTTGCGAGTGAGTGGTTACCGTCTCCTACAGCAAACAAAAATGTAGAGCCGTCGGCGGCACGCTTAGCCTCTGCAAGCTTAGCCACCGCCTCAGTTACGCCTTCAATCTCATCAGAACTTTCTACAGCCCAGCCGGTAATTGAACCACCGTTGCACATCAGTTCGCCGTTGTAAACCGGAGTTTTACCGCGAACAAGCTTGCCCGCGCCGCCCACCAGCAAATCATCCTTATCATCAACTAAAAGCATAATGTGCGGCAGCTCAAGAGGGGCCCCGCGGCGAATCTCCATACGAGGCGGAATGCGCTCTACAATTGTAGCCTCGGTGGCTCGGATATTTGCCTTACTGAAAGGCTTCCATTCGTAAGTTTCCAGATCAATCTGAGTAACAAGACCACGGCGGGTTCGGCCAAAGGCTGTCTTTCTTTCTATATAAACCATGCTCTTGCGGGGAGCAGCAAATACACTGTTTTGTGAGCCGGCACCTTCTGCAAGGTAGTTTTTCATTGTCTCTCTGATTTTTTCGATTCTGGCAGCTTTATCCGGCGCTCCCAGATAAACCTCCGGCAAAATCAGATTCAGTGTCGAAGGCTTTCCAGCCGCTGCGGCTTCGGCCTTTTTCCAGTAATCTAAATCCTGGGTATACTGGTCACAGGCAATTACCGACCAGCTCTTTACATCAATTTTTTTTGGCAAAAGGATTTCCGGCACACGGATTCCAAAATCTTCAATCTTTTTCATAAATGCAAGTATACAGTTTGAGATAAAAATATGCTATAATATAAGATAATAATAGATCATGACAAAATCTCAGACTCTGGAACATCGACAGGTCCAAAAGCAGATACAAAAACTTTCTCAGGTTCAAATAACCGCATTGAATTATCTGGCAATGGGTAATGAAGCTTTGCGCGATGAAATATACCGTGCTGTAAGTGAGAATCCTGCTTTGGAAATAGTGAAGGAACCTGCAACCGATTACAACCAGACTGCGCGAGAGTTGGAGAGAGGCAGCGAAATCTATTCCAGATATGGAAATTATGCTGATGCGGATAATTTTCAGCGGATGCTGGAAAATCAGGAAGCTTATGGCGAAACACTGCAGGCGCATCTTTTGCATCAGCTGAATGCTATGAAAATTTCTGAGGAGGAAAATGAGCTATGTACACGTCTTATCTATAATCTTGATAAGAATGGATTTTATGGTTCAATGCTTTCTCCAGAATCTTTTATTCCCAAAAAAAATCCTGCGGCTGAAAAAGTTTTGCTTGAACGGTGCTTAAAGATTATTCAGGCAATGGATCCGGTTGGAACCTGCTGTCGTACTCCGGAGGAAAGTCTTCTGGTGCAGGCTCAGCTTTCGGAAAAACCAGACAAGCTGGCACTCTTTATTCTGGATGGTCATCTTGATATGCTTGATCCTCCTGAGGTGGGAAAAATACAGCGCAAGCTTCTGGATTTTCGCAGCAACTGGCATAAAAAAGCCTTTGCAAATCAAATGGTACTGGATACAATTCCGCTCTCAGAACAG
This sequence comes from uncultured Treponema sp., assembly GCA_946537975.1. Taxonomy (GTDB): domain Bacteria; phylum Spirochaetota; class Spirochaetia; order Treponematales; family Treponemataceae; genus Treponema_D. The sequence goes on from CAMNGG010000230.1 coordinate 6,336, forward strand.
ACAGTAGAGACCGCACTTAAATTCATACTATCTTTAAATCCGCATCCGGCTCAGGGCTATAACTCAGAGGCCGGGGTAGATGCCGGACGCCCTGATGTTGTTCTGACCGTTTCTAAAGAGGAAGGCTCTGCCTCAGATGATTATCAGCATGGAGTGGTTTCTGGTAATGATGATTTTCATTTTCAGATAAAATACGCTTCCGGTGCCTTGCCGGAAATCCGTATAGCTCCGGAATTTAAAATGGATAAGGCGGCTATTGCTAAGGCTCAGCTTTTAATTAATTCACTTCAATTCCGCGAATCAACTATAGTGATGCAGGGTTGTGCAATAGTTCGGGCACAGAGAAGCTTTTTCTTGAGAGGGCCCGGACACCTTAAGGTTCTAACCCGAAAACAGATAGCAAAAGAACTGGAGATTCATGAATCTACAGTTTCCCGAACCTCTTCTAAAAAAGGTAGAAAATATATTCAGACAGAGTGGGGACTTTTTCCAACCTGGTATTTTTTTACTTCAGGAGTTGCAAACCGCGATGGGAGCAAAAAAATATCATCAGAAAGGATTAAGCAGAAAATGCAGGAGCTGCTTTCTGAGCCGGGAAATCAAAATCTTTCAGACAGGGAGCTTTGTGAAATCTTAAATAAAAAAGGAGCTCTTATAGCCCGCCGAACCGTAGCAAAATACCGCAGTCAGCTGGGACTTAAGAACTCCTACAAGAGATAAAAAAAACGACCGGCAGCACTGAAGTGTATCGGTCGTTTTTATACTGGTTATTTCTTCTGAACCTTATCCTTTTCTTTCTTGATTTTGTTGTCGAGTACGTCCATCATTTTGTTGAGAGCGGCTCCAAAATCAAAATCTTCTCCGGTTACATGAGCCTGAGTTCCCCATTTGAAGTTTACTGTAGTATCGAAGACATAAGCCTTGTCCTGCTTAATTTTCATAAGCAAGTCAACAATCAGGTCATCTGCATAAGCAATCCTTTTAAGTTTTGACTCAACCATTTCAGACTGCTTCTGTGAAAGTGAGAAACCTACTGCGGTAATTGATGGTGTCATAGTTGTCTCCTTGTGAAGTAAATTTGCTTTACTTCGACTAAAAGTGATGTAAACCTGCATACGCAGGCAGATGAGAATGCACAAAAAATACATTTCTTCATCACCTTTATAGTAACACGAGTTTAGCGAAAAAACAAATTTAGAATTTGAAAAAGATAAAAATATTATGTAAAAAACCTTTTTCTATTGATAAGATATCTAAAACTGTGTATAGTAAACGCGTATGGCAGATAAGAAATTCACTGTGTTGGATTTGCTAGATCTCGAACTCTCAGGTCATGATGCCCTCGATTTAAAGTGCATTGCGGGTCGACGTGGTTTGCCAAGAGCAATTACGGTGCCGGAATTAAACCGTCCAGGTCTTGCTCTTTCGGGCTTTTACGAATCCTTTGCAAGTAATCGTGTTCAGGTTTTTGGTCGTGGTGAAACTGCCTATCTTCAAAAGCTTCATAAAGAAAAAAATACTGATTCAATACGAAATTTCTTCCGTTCTCAAATGCCCTGCTGCATTTTTACTTATAATCTGGAACCAACAGAAGATTTCCGGCAAATTGCAGAAGAAAGCTATTGCCCGCTTTTGCAGACAAGTCTTACCTCTACAGAATTTTCTAACCGTATAATCCGTGTTTTTGCAAATCAGTTTGCGCCTCATCAGACTCTGCATGGAGTTCTTGTTGAGGTTTACGGTATTGGTATTCTGCTGGCCGGTCACTCTGGTGTTGGTAAGTCTGAAACTGCGCTTGAGCTTGTAGAACGCGGTCATCGTCTTGTTGCAGATGATATTATAGAAATCCGCTGTGTAAACGGAAACATTATTCTTGGCCGTGGTGCAAACACAGTTATCAGCCACCATATGGAAATCCGAGGTTTGGGAATCATCAATATTTCCCAGCTTTATGGAGTTGGTGCCATCCGCGATCAGAAGGAAGTTCAGCTCATTGTTCAGCTGGAAGACTGGAATTCCGCAAAAGCCTACGACCGTCTGGGAACAGAATCAAAATATAAGGAGCTGCTTGGTGTTAAGGTTCCTGTAATTGAGATTCCGGTACGTCCTGGACGTAACCTTCCTATTATTATTGAGGCAGCGGCTATGAACGAACGTCTTAAAAATATGGGTTATAATTCCGCTAAGGACTTCAATCAGAACGTTCTTAAATGGATTGAAACAGGAGAAGCGCAAGCCGTTTATAACGGTAACGACGAGTCTTACTAATAAAATAAAGTTTTAATAAATAAAAGCGGCAGAGAGACTGCCAAGGAAAGAGAAATGATAGAGAAGATTCTAACAGTTCAGAACAGAGCAGGAATTCATGCAAGGCCTGCAGCAATTATCGCTCAAACATCAAACAAGTTTGAAAGCGAGATTACCCTTACACGCGATGGCGCAACTGTAAATGCAAAATCAATTATGGGTGTAATTGCAATGGGAGCAGGATATAACACACAGCTTACTATGCAGGTTATCGGTCCTGATGAATCAGAGGCAGCTTCAGTTATTGAAGAACTTTTTAACAGTAAGTTCGAAGAAGAATAATTATTAAAAAAAGCAGCCACAAATTCAGGAGGTAATAAATGAAAGGGATTACAGATCGTCAGAAGGAAGTATTGAACTATATTTCTTCTTATACAGAAGAAAATTCATTTCCACCAACTGTCAGAGATATAAGTGAACATTTTGGTATTTCTCTTAGAGCTGTACAGGATCATATTCTTGCTTTACAGAAAAAAGGCTTTCTTTCTCAGAGCCAGAAAAAGGCTCGTTCAATTCGTGTTCTTTCGGATTGCCGCGATAAAGAGCCTCAGACTTATATAAGCAAAGTGCCTTTACTTGGAAATGTAGCTGCCGGTAAACCTCTTTTGAGTGAAGAAAACCTTGATGGTTATGTTAATCTTACCGAGCCTTTTGTACGTCCGGGAAAAAGCTACTTTGCTCTCCGCGTACGTGGACAGAGTATGATTAATGCGGGAATCTTAGACGGAGACCTTGCTGTTGTAGAGCAGGCTTCTACCGCTGTTGACGGACAGATTATTGTAGCAGTTATTGATGATGCAATTACCTTAAAGCGTTATTACAAGGAATCTGGACGAATAAGACTCCAGCCGGAAAATCCAGAGTTCAATCCAATCTACAGTACAGATGTTCGTATTGTCGGAATCCTTTCTAATATTGTCCGCACTTATTAATTTTTTCAGCAGCAGGCACGGCAGATGGCAGCAGTTAATCCGATTTATCTTTATACCGGACCAGAGTTTGGAAAGCGCAATGAGGCTGTAGAAGCAGTAAAAGCCGCACATAAGAAACAGTTTGGCGTAATAGATGAACATTCCTTTTATCTTCTCGAAACTCCCTTCAGCGAAGTTATGACAATACTGCAGAGTGGTACACTTTTTTCTGATGGTGTCTGCGTTGTATGCCGTAATGCCGAGCTTATAAAAAAGAAGGATGAGATTCAGATGATTTTGGACTGGTTGAAAAATCCGGAGCCATCTGCAGTTCTTATTCTTGTATCAGATGAAATAAGTGTAGACGCAAAACTGGAAAAGCTTATTCCTCCTGCTAACCGTAAGAAGTTTTGGGAGATGTTTGAAAAAGACAAGCTGCCATGGGTTTTCAGTTACTTCAGCAAAAACGGTTATAGAATCCAGCAGGGGGCGGCCAGACTGATTCTGGAACTGATTGAAAATAATACTCAGTCACTTGCCGCAGAATGTTCGCGTTTTTTTGTTCTCTTTCCAAAGGATCACGAAATTACCGAGGCTGATGTTGATTCTGTTCTTACACATAGCCGCGAAGAAAATGCCTTTTCACTTTTCCGTGAAATGGCAAATGCTTCTAATCCGGCACCTGTAAGGCTTGAAAAAGGACTTCAGATTCTCCAGAAAATCAGACTTTCAAAAGAAAATTCTTCAGTGATGCTTATTGGCGGTCTTGCGTCATGCTTTAGAAAACTGCAGGACTGGCATAAAAGAGGAGAAGTGGCTGTTGCACAGAAAACTCTCCAGAGTCAGTACAGAAATGCAGCCAGAGTATGGACCCTGGGACAAACAACGGCAATTCTTGCCACTCTTGCTTCTACTGATATGGAAATACGATATCTGGAGGGCTCATTTAAAGCCCAGATGGAAGAAGAATTACTGCAGAAAATGCTTTATGAAATAATAATTAAAAATGGAGCAAAAATTTCTACTCTATCTCAAGAGTGCTAAGCAGATTCTTGAGAGCCTTAAGCTCCTCAGCAGTAAAGGTTGAACCCTTTCCCATTTTTTGATGATCAGGAGACCAGCTTCTTAAATCATATTTAGCAGGTCTTCCGCCCCAGGAAACCAGATTTAATTCAAGATTCCAGCCGCCTTTACCTTCGGCAACAGTTCCAAG
>CAMNGG010000231.1 GCA_946537975.1 uncultured Treponema sp.
TGGACAGGCGTAATAAGTAAACTATGAACTGTAAATTATTTTTTGATAAACCCGCAGAAAAATGGGAACAATTTCTCCCTCTTGGAAACGGCCGCCTTGGCTGTATGGTAAAAGCTCATCCCTGTAATGAAATCCTCCAGCTTAACGAAGAAGGAATCTGGTCCGGCGGACCTCAGGACCGCCTGAACCCGGATGCTAAAAAGAATCTGGAAAAAATCCGCTCTCTTGTAAATGAGGGACGGGTTCTCGAAGCTCAGGCTCTGGGCTTTGAAGCAATGAGTGGACGAAGCTTTAATGAGCGCGCTTATCAGACAGCAGGTGATTTTCATATTGATTTCTTTTCAGAAAAAAACAGCGGACTTGCCTGTGGCTGGCCTCTTGCCCACAAGGCAGATGAAAATGTTCTGAATAACTACAAGGCTGAGCTCTTCCTAGATATGGCCTGTACTCTCGTAACTTATACAGATGACGAAGGAACAATCTTTACCCGCCGTACCTGGATCAGCGCAGTAGACGATATGCTTTTTATGCACGTAACCGCCAGCACTTCGGGTAAAATTAATTATTCAGGCTATCTTGACCGCGGTATCTGGTCTGATAATCTGACAGCCTCCGACGGTTGTATCTTCCTGGAAGATTCTCACGGTATTCCTTTCTGTGTGGGAGCAGGGGCAGCTGCACGCGGCGGTGAATACGGAACTCGCGGAACCTGTCTTTACGGAAAAGCCTGTGATGAGGTTTTATTCTTTATAGATATCCAGAGCCTTAAGTGGAATAAAAAGTGGAATAAAAAGCCCCTTACTAAAAAACAGTATGACAAGCTGATTCTGAAGAACAGGTGGAAGCCTCTTTGTAAGTCTAATCTAACAAAAATAAAAAATCGCATTTCTTCTGTGGGGCTTTCTGCTGCCGCAGAAGACTTCTTTGCCTGGCACCTTGTTGAATGGAAAAATTACTGGGACCGCTGCGATGTAGAAATAGGTGGTTTCGATACGGCTGACGCCTACTCAACCACCCCGGATCTCTTGTCATCCGCCGCCCCGGACAATACCGCCCTTGTAAATCAATACATAAACTTCTCCCGTTATCTTATGATTTCCGGCAGCCGTGTCCCGGGCCAGCTGCCACTCACACTTCAGGGACTCTGGAACGGGCAGATTGAACCGCCATGGCAGAGTAAATACACAATCAATATAAATGCCCAGATGAACTACTGGCCGGTAAACATAACGAGCCTCAGCGAATGCGAGCTTCCTTTCTTCGACCTGCTGGAGCGCTCTTACGAAAGAGGCCGCCAGGCTGCCAGCTCTATGTACGGCTGCCGCGGTTATGTTCTCCATCACAATACAGATATCTGGGGAGATGCCGCCCCACAGGATGCCTGGATTCCGGCCACCTACTGGGTTCTCGGTGCCGCCTGGATGGCAACTCATATAATAGAACATTACGAGTACACAATGGATAAAGCCTTCCTGGCCCGCTATTATTATCTGATGCACGAAGCCGCTCTTTTCTTTGTAGATTATCTTGTGCCAAGCGAAGAGGCGGGTCTGGCAGAAGATGGAAAGCCTTATCTGATTATCAATCCAAGTCTTTCGCCGGAAAATTCCTACGTTACAAAAACGGGCGAGGTGGGAGCTTTTACCCCTGGCTGCGAGATGGACAACATGATTTTGGAGCATCTCTTTACCGGCTGTCTAAAAGCCCGCGAAGCCCTCAGTTCCCCCGGTGCCCTCGGAAAGAGCAAGCCTTACCCACAGTCAGACTTCGAATCTTTCGAATACATACTATCCCACCTCAAAAAGCCTTCCCTTAATTCCGACGGCTCCCTTATGGAGTGGAACAAAGAAGTGGAAGAAGTAGAACCGGGCCACCGACACATCAGTCACCTTTACGGACTCTATCCGGGACACACAATTACCCTGGAGAGAACTCCGGAACTCTGCGAAGCCGCAAAAAAGACTCTGGCCAAACGCCTTAGCAACGGCGGCGGCCACACCGGCTGGAGCCAGGCCTGGATTATAAACTTTTATGCCCAGCTGGGTATGGGAGACGAAGCACTTTCTTCTATTATAAAGCTCTTTCAGCATTCAACATTGCCAAATCTGCTCGACAATCATCCGCCATTTCAGATTGACGGGAACTTTGGCGCCCTTGCGGGAATACTTCGCCTGCTTGTACAAAGCGAGTTTGACGATAGCGGAAAAGTTCACGTAAAGCTGCTTCCGGCGCTTCCTTCTGAGCCAGAGTGGCAGAGCGGTCGTGTACGTGGTCTTTGCATAAAAGGCGGTTATACAATTGATTTTGAATGGAAAGAGGGTAAGGTTGTAAGCCATACCCTTCATCCTGAAAAAGGAGATGTAACTTGTCTTATTGAATAAGACTGTTAATTTCTTCGAGAGATGGCATTACTTTTAGAGCTCCCTTTCGCGTTGTGATTATGCCTGCTGCGGCATTTGCAAAATCGAGCATTTGGGTAAGATTATCTTCTGTAAGATTTTCAAGCCCATGCTCGAGAATGTAATTCAGTACACTTCCAAAAAATGTGTCGCCGGCTCCTGTAGTTTCAATTGTCTTTACCTTCAGACAAGCCGGGCGCTCAACCTTTATGTCTTTGTAGTAAGCTGCACTGCCGCTTTTTCCTTTTGACAAGAGAATGAGTGGAATATTGTATTTGTCTTTTAAGAATTTAACGGCTTTATCAAAATCATCAATTCCAGTAAACCAGGTAATTTCGTTGTCTGAAATTTTCAGGATTTTGCAGTGAGACATTCCGTAGTCAAAGCATTCTTTTGCATCTTCCGGATTTTTCCAGAGAGGAGGGCGGAGGTTCGGATCAAAGGAAATAAGGCAGTTGTTTTTTTCTGCAATTTCTACAGCTTTCTCTGTTGCTTTTCTGAC
>CAMNGG010000232.1 GCA_946537975.1 uncultured Treponema sp.
TGTGAAGGCGGAAGGTTCGTTAAAAGCTGATTGTAATATATTGGAAGAATATGCTCTGTTACATCGCGAAGGGAAGAAAAACCTCCCGCAATTCCAAACAAATCTGTTTCAAGATGCATATTTTCTTTTGTTTCGAGAATATTTTTCTGATTTTCAGACTGGAAGAACCAGGAAATAAATTCGGTTGCTCCCACCTGATTTGCGGCCTTTTTGTAAATTCCCATCATTGTCATAGAATCTTCAATGTAAATTGAATTAGCTTCAACTACCCATCGGTAGTCTACTGAAAGCTCCTGCTCCTTCAGGATTTTAAACAGATTCTCGCTTGTTGTATAAGCAAATAAAGTTCTTCCTGATGAAACCTGTCTGTAATAAGGCATAAAAAGATATTTAAAAGAAAAATCCTCTTCTATTTGTGGCGAAGTATTTTCTTTATAAACCCAGTCACGAAGCATTACAGATACATTAGCCAGAGCCTGCTCATTCCAGACAATCTCTCCCTTTTCTTCCCTGAAATCAGCTCCTTTCATTTTTGCTGTCAGATAAAGGAAATCGTTATTTCCAAGCGGTGTGAATCCAATTTTTGTATAAGCATCTTTTTTATTTTTTTCATTAAAGGCTGCGGCAGTTTGTCTGAGCTGTTCCAGAGAAAGGTTATAATTCTCCGGAATAAGGTCTTTGTTCTCTGTCGAAAAAATAACAGCCGGAAGATTAAAGCTTACGGGAAGAAGATAATGTGCATCCTTACGCATTCCCGATTCAAGCAGCTGGGGATAAAACACGTCGGAACTAAGCTTTTTGGTGTCGAACAAATAATCAAGCGATTTGAAGCTTTTCTGGGGACTGTCCGTACGCAGCCAGGAGCCGACAATAATATCCGGGGGATTTTCATCTTTTGCTGGTGGCAGAGACAGGGCCGGATTTTCTTTATACACAAGAATTGCACAATTATCTTTATGCTGACTGTTAAAAAGCTCTATATATTGAGCAAACTCACGGCAGCTGGTCCAGATTACAATTCGATTCTGCTGGTAAACGGTACGGTTTTTGCTACCGGCGTTTTTTGAACAGCCGATAAAAGCAAAGCCGACGCAGAATACCAGTGCAGAAAAAAAATGTTTATTTAATTTCATCAGCTACATTATAAATGCTTGTGTAAACTGAATCAATCTTATCTTCATCAATACTTGAGAAGGCAACCCGGAGTGTATATGGGTCAATCTGAATAATTCCGATTCCCTTTTCTTTGAGCAGGGCCTTACGGATTTCCTCTGCCTTTCCTGTATTTACATGGAAGCTCATAAAATATCCTGAGTTGAAAGGAAGAGGCTCAAGCACTTTAGAAGTGTGTGTATTAACAAAATTGCGGACACGGTCGTAGCGGCTCTGAAGCATTTTACGGCATTCAATCTTCTGCTTGTTATGAGCTTCATCCTTAAGAGCATGCATTACCAGGCTCTGAGATGGAGTTGAAGAGCAGGAAACTGAAGAACGGATTGCAGCCATGAACTTTGTTACGAGAGCTGTGTACTGGGCATCTGAAAGTCCCTTTGAAGCAAAAGTTACAAAGCCTGCACGGAAGCCCCATGCAAAGTCTTCTTTTGTAGGACCATCAGCCTTGATTGCAAGAACGTTCTCGTGAAGATCTGCCATATAAGCAAAGAGTGACTGTGGTTCGATATCATCTTCGTAGTTGAGACCGAAGTAAGCATCATCAGAAAGAACAAGAACCTTTTTACCAGATTCAGCAATTTCGCGAACGATGCGAACGATTTCTTTTGCTTCAGAAACTGTAGGACTGTAGCCTGAAGGATTCTGAGGGAAGTTGAGGATTACTCGAACTGAACCATATTTTTCTGCATCTGCCTTCATCTTTGCTTCGAGGTCTGGAATATTGAATTTTCCGTTCTCAAAGCACTTAAACTGATGGAACTCTGCACCACGGCGGGCAGCAGCAATCAGTTCGTAGTTATCCCAGCAAGGGTCTGCAGCAAGAAGCGGCTTATCTACATCAACAAAAAGGTCGCTTACATAAGAAAGAACTGCTGTAAGGCCTGGAACAAGAATTGGCAGTGAGAACTGCTTGTTTTTAAGCGACGGATTTTTTTCTATGATTTTTTCTTTCCATAAAGCACGAAGGTCCGGATTACCGGCGGTTTTTGCATAAGCAACGGTTTCACGCGGTGTGAGGGAAGGCATATTCTTTTTGTAAGAATCAAGCTCAATTGGTGTACCCTGTGCAACGGCCATACCGATTGTACCGTTTGCAAAGTGTGCATCTTTTGCGGCTTCTCCACCCTGAGAAATAATTCCGTTTGGAAAATAAAGGCGGCGGCCCATGTCAGACATAAGGGCATCAACTACTGAACCAGCGAGGGTATCATTCAATTCTTTTGCTAATGGATTAATCATAATGCCTCAATTATGCGAATTTGCACTTTCTTAGTCAATGATTATGCAAAATTTTTGTATATTTATGCATATTACTGATATCTCATGATGAATGAGTGCTCCCGCGGAAAAAACAACCCAACCTGCGGGCGAGCTAGTTTTTGTGTAAGAATCCTGCGGTTTTTGCAAGCAAAAATCCTCGGATTCTTTTCATGGCTAAGCGCCAAAACTCCTCGATGCAGATTGGGCTATTTTTTCCACTCCGCACTCATTCATCATACAACTCCGTATATTTGTAATACATAATCGTTTTTGGTATAATCATTGGCTATGAACAATGAAATTGTAAATATAGTAGAAAACTGTCGAAAAGAGGCGGCCAAACGCCTTATTGGACAGGAAAAGCTTATTGATGATATTTTAACTGCCTTTATAGCAGGAGGACATGTACTTCTCGAAGGTGTTCCGGGTCTTGCTAAAACTCTTACAATAAAAACTGTTGCGGAAATTCTTGGACTGGATTTTAAGCGCATTCAGTTTACTCCGGATTTACTGCCGGCTGATGTTACGGGAACTTTGATTTATGAACAGAACACAGGAAGGTTCTCTGTACGCAAGGGACCTGTTTTTGCAAATGTAATTCTTGCGGATGAAATTAACCGGGCACCGGCTAAGGTTCAATCGGCCATGCTCGAAGCTATGGAAGAAAAGCAGATTACAATCGGTGAAGAAACCTATAAGCTGCCGGAGCCTTTTTTTGTTCTTGCTACACAGAACCCGGTTGAACAGGAAGGAACCTATAATTTGCCGGAGGCCGAGCTCGACCGCTTTTTAATGAAGCTTGTAATCTCCTACCCCGCCGCAGATAATGAAATAAAAATTGTAGAGACAGCCGGCAAGGCCCCTTATGTACCTGTAAGACAGATTGTAACTTCTGCAAATATAACAGCAATGAAAGAAGCCGCAGATAAAATTACCTGCAGCGAAAAACTGATCGAATATATAGTTTCTATTCTGACTGTTACAAGACCTGAAAACTCAAAAAAACAGGCAGCCGGAAGAACTCTTGTAAACACTGCTAACTCGAATGACATCACCCGCTACATCCATTTTGGCGCTTCACCTCGTGCTGGTATTGCCATGCTGCAGTGTGCAAAAGTAAAGGCCTTATTCGCAGGCCGCGATTTTGTTTTACCTGAAGACATCAAGGCTGTGGCTCTCAATGCTTTGAGACATCGTCTTGTTCTTTCTTATGAAGCTGCGGCAGACAATGTTACAGCAGATGATATCATCACAAGGATTCTAGACTTTATTCCGGTTCCGTAAAAAGCCCATGTCAAAACGATACCTTACAAACAATGAAGCTCTCGTAAAAAAAGCCCTCTATCTGAGACTGTTGGCCGAAGACATCGCTGATGGAATGAAGAGCGGCAATTTCCGTTCACTTTATCGTGGACAGGGAGTTGAGTTTGCCGGTGTCCGCGACTATATCCGCGGAGATGATATCCGGACTATCGACTGGAACGTAACAGCCAGAATGGGGCGTCCCTATATTAAAGTTTTCGAAGAGGAACGTGAACTGCAGATCTTTTTAATTGTTGACTCTTCAGGATCCATGCAGTTAGAAGGACCGTCAGAACGTCGTACAAAATACGCTTCCGCTGCGGAAGCTGCGGCCCTCGTTACTATTGCGGCAGAATTAAACGCTTGTCCCACGGGAGCTGTAATTTTCGACGGAGCTATACATTTTTCCTGTGAGCCTTCTCTGGGCAAAGAAAACACGATGCAGATTCTTAATCATCTGGACAGGCTGCCAGCTGTACCGACAAAGGGGTCCGTACTCCCAAGTGCAATTACTGCGGCAGCAAAAGTTCTTCGCAAACGAACTCTGGTATTCATTCTTTCGGACTTCCGCAGCAGCGGCTGGGAAAAACCTCTTATCAATCTCGCCCACAAAAATGATGTAATTGCTATAAATCTTCATGATGCATTTGATGAAGAGCTTCCATCTCTTGGCACTGTTAAATTCATGGATGCTGAAAGTGGACTGAAAATGTCACTTCCTTCTTCTTCGACTGCCTTCAAGAAGGAATGGCGGAATTATAATGAAATGAACCAGAAACGCTGGCAGGATTTTTGCATAAAGCATGGTGTTATGCCAGTCCTGCTGGATACAAGAACTGAGCCGGTTCAAGTACTGAACCAGATTTTTGCCCGCAAGGCAAGAATGAGGTAAGGAGAAGGTCTTATGCCGATTATTGAACCACAGCAAATTCTCGTACCGAAAAAAGTTTATATTGGTGACACAGCAGAACTTCGATGTACCTTTAACACAGCGAATCCGGAAATAAAAAAACTGGTTTCGAATGGCAGTGTATTCTTAAACACAAGTACTTTGACAGATGGAAGAGACAATCAGAAGGATTATGAAATAAAAAGTGTAAGTCTCTCGCCGGCGGGAGTTGATTTTTATCAGTTCAGCATAAGCTTTGTTCCCTGGAAAACAGGAGAACTCCTTTTTTCTCCTATGGAAATAGAAGGCAGTGATTTGATTATTGAATTTCAGCCTGTACAAATTGTTTCTCTTATTTCTACAGAAAACGCCGCAACAACAACCCTTCATGATACAGCGGCTCCCCTTCTCTTGCCGGGAACTGCCTACAAGCTTTACGGAACTCTTGCGGCCTTCATTCTTATTATAATAATTTCTATTCGAATCATACTAAAACGTAAAAACCTTTTATTTTACATAAATCAGAAACGCCTTCTAAAAAAATACAAAAAGAATAGAAAGCAGACAAAGCGGGCTTTATACAAGCTTGCAGATGAGCATGCTGAACCCGGAGTGAATTCTAAGAGCTGCGCAGAAACAATCCAAAAGCTTTTACGAAAATATCTGGAAGTTCGTTTTGATTACCCTTTTACTCACACAGTTACTTCTGATATTATGACCGGCTGGCACAAGGTTACCGGTGGTCTCTGCTCCGATGCAAAAGAAGAAGCCTTTGGCGAAATAGCCGCAAGCTTTGTTAGAACTGATTATATACGCTACAGCAAAAACGGAAGCTTTTCTTCTGATGAATTGAACGAACTCGTAGAAAAGCTGATAAAACAAATTGATATTCTTGAAAAAGAAGAAAAGGAGGAGTCCCACGCCTAGCTTTGAAAATCCAGCCGCATTTTTTCTTGTGGCCCTGATTCCACTTCTTTTCATTTTACGACACCTCAGAATCTTCAACCGGATTACCTTCCCGGCTGTTCTTGAAGACTGGGAAGGCAGAGCTTTTGAATGGAAAGGAAAACCCCAGAAATTTCTTTCTGCGGCCGCAAGCTTCCTGTTTACAGCAGCCTTTTTGATTTCTGTATGTGCACTTGCCGCACCGGTAATTTCTAATCAGGAAAAGGTTTACACCTCACTGGGAACCGACATAGTCTTTGTAATTGATACAAGTCCTTCGATGTCTGCAAAAGATGTAGATGGAGGACAAAGACTGGATGCGGCTAAAAATGCAATATATATGCTTACCGGAAAAAACACAGGAAGTCGTCACGGGCTGGTAGGGCTTGGCAGTAACGCCGCAGTTCTTGTTCCACCAACCAGCGACCAGACTTTCTTTTCGGAAAGACTTTCGCAGCTTACTGCCGGAAGTTTTGGTAACGGCTCTGCTATTGGAGACGGTTTAAGCACTGCCGTCTGCCATCTTGTTTCCTCTTCCGCTCAAAAAAAATGCATTGTTCTTCTTACAGACGGCGAAAACAATGCGGGAGAAATTCATCCGGAAACTGCTGCTCAGTTAGCGGCAGATAACAACATTGCAATTTACGTTGTGGGAATCGGCTCAAAGGGTAAAGTTCCAATTGAATATATAGATCCCGCAAACGGATTAAAGTATTCGGGTACTATGGATTCAAACTTTAATCCGGCATCACTTAAGAAAATTGCGGACATCTCCGGCGGAAGATATTTTGAAGCACTGTCTCTAACTGAACTTTCTGACATTCTGACAACTGTTTCAAAAACTGAAGCTGTATCTCAAACCTTTACTTATCGTACGGTAAATCATCTTTTCTACAAGGAGTTTCTTTCTCTTGCAATTATTCTTTTTATACTTGCCTGGTTCATAAAAAGAATTGTCTTAAAAGAAATGATTTGTTTTAAATATAAAAAGATTCTCTTTGTCCGTTCTGCCTTCCTTACACTTGCCTTTATTTTCCTTCTTCTGGCAAGGGCGGGGCTTACCTGGGGAACCTATCTTGTTCCGGTACAAAAAAGCGGACATTCAGTTGCGATGGTTTTTGACATTTCAAACAGCATGCTTGCAAAGGATTGTCCGGGAAACACTTCTCGTCTTGAAGCCTCTGCCCTTTACGCAAAAAAACTTCTGGCAAATATGGAAGAGACTCCTGTTTCTGTTGTAATTGCAAAGGGTGACGGCATTGCGGCTATTCCTCTTACCGACGATTCTGCTATGGTCGAGTCTCTGCTTGAGGTTATGTCTCCAGACCTTATGACTGTTCCTGGAACAAGCATTGGTAAAGGTATATTAAAAGCAAAGGACACCTTTAATACAAACTTTTCTTCTGCCGGAAGAATCTGGGTTTTTACTGATGGAGAAGAAACTGACGGTCAGCTTGTTTCTGCACTGCTGGACTGCCAGAAATCAGGTATTCCCGTAACCCTTATTGGCTTTGGTTCTGAAAACGAATCCCCGGTACTAACTGGAGACGGAAAGACTCAGGTTATGACGGCTCTTCGCCGCGACCGTCTTGAAAAAGCAATTTCCGAAGCAGGCAGCCGCTTCCGATTTTTTAACAATCACAATAATCTTATGTATATCAATTCGCTTGATAAGGGCTCTGCCCTGCAGCTGCTGGCCCAGTTAAATTTTGGTTCTACAGAAAATCTTATTACCTCTTATGAAGTAAAACCTGTTCCCCGTTACAAGCTCTTTATTTCACTTGCTGTAATCTTCCTCATTCTCAGCTATACCGCAACTGAATTTAACTTTGTGAGATTTTTTGGATCAAAGGGACTTAAAGCTTCGGCCGCAGCACTAATTGCCATAAGCAGTCTTTTTTTAGGAAGCTGTTCCTCTGACACTTCAAATATTCTGAAGGGCACAATATCTTACCAGCAGAAAAAATACAGACATTCAGTTTCCTGTTTTATGGAGGCTGCCGAAAATGCCTCTGCTGATCAGAACAGGACAAATCAAAGCTATGCACTTTACGACCTTGGGACTGCCTACATTATGCTGGGAGAAGATGCGGCGGCTCTCGAACAATTTAAGTCTATTGCCGATGATGCCCCTGACACAGTCCGCTACTCAGCCTTTTACAACGCAGGTGTTCTCGCCTGGCGAAACTCTGATTTTGAAGAAGCCAGAGATTACTTTAGAAAGGCTCTTGAAATAGACAGCTCGAAAATAGATGCAAAAATAAATTTTGAACTTTCCCTGCAGCAAAGTGAAGCAAAGGGCAAGCAAAACCAAAGCAACCAGATTCAGGCTTCTCCGGAGGAAGCATCAGCTCAAAATCTCGAAAAAGCAGTATTCCAGCATATTAAGGAGAACGATCAGAAACAATGGAAAAACAGCGAAAACAAAAATTCTTCGAATCTTGCAGACGACTTCTAATCTCTCTCCTGCTTTTTCTTACTGCCGGAACTATAGCTGCACAAAGCATTACTCTTGAACAGCTCAGGCAGCTCCATTTTGTGCCGGAGGAAGGTCAGAATCTTTACACCAAAACAGACATTAAATTTACTGTTACCATTCCAAATGTCCGCGCTTCCCAGATTCAGGTTCTTTCTGCAGAACAGGATCAGGATATAACCTTCCGTACAATCCGTAAAACTGAAGACTACATACAGAACGGCACAACAATAGAAGTCTGGTACAATTTTTCAAAAGAAGGAAACTTCACCCCATCACCTCTTCCAATGATGATTCAAAACCGCCGCCGGACAATTTCCTTTAATCCGATTACTGTTACTGTTGATCCGGCAACTATGAATCCAAGAATCGTTCTGGTCTTTGAGGATGGAACAAGAATTTATTCAGACAGTCTGAATTCAGGTCAGCCGCTTTTAAAAATTCCAACCGGCAAAAAGATTCAGCTTTCGGTAAACCTGCAATACGCAACGCAATTAACTCAGTTCAGCTGGGAGCTTCCAAAAGATTCAATTTTCACCTGCATAGAGGAGTATGAATTTACAGAAGCCCGCTATAGGGAACGGGTATATTCTCACACTTTAATTCCTGTTGCTTCCTTTGAATGGACCGGACTTGTACCGGGTCAGCAGAAGCTTCCGCTTTTCCGCCTTTTTGCTGTCGGCTACAATGGGGCAAGAATTGAACTAAAAATGCCCGGCTTTTTAATTGAATTTACTGAAGGCAGTGAAGAAGAAATTGCTGAAAGCAAAACAGATATTTTCTTCAATGCTTTTTTCCAGGAAGATAATTTTGAAACATCTCTTTCAGACACTGTACTTACCCGGGAAGAATGTCAAACTCTTGCAAATTATTACACAAAAGAACGTAATGAATTTCTGATGTATCCACATGCAAGGCGCAATCGCATAAACTATGAAGAATCCTGCGGCCTTTTAGTTTCTCCGAATCCAATTTTCCCTTCTATACTTTTATATATTGCGGGAATTGTAATACTGGCTTCGATTGCCGGCATTATAATAGCTGTCCGTAAAAAGCATAAAATCAGAAGCTTACTTTTTATTGTTCTTCTGCTTTCAGGTCTGGCACTTTTGATTTATTGTTCGGTAAGAAAACATGAAGGCTATGGAATTTGTGTCGGCTGTAAAATCTATTCAATACCTCAGGAAAATGCTGAATCTGTCTCTGAAATAAAAAGTGGCAGCAGAGTCCGTATTCTTGAACGCACTGGAAAATGGTATTACATTGAAGTTGGTGAAAGCGGCGGCTGGTGTACTTCTGATAATATTTTCTTAATCAAATAAAGAAGCTTTAAAATAAAAATTGCGGAGGTTTTAATATGTCAGATATGGGTGAAATTATGAATCAGTGGCTTGACCGCTACGGAACTGTAGATAAAGATAAAATTGCGGAAAGCCAGGAAAAACGCACAAAACTCTATGACAGAAATTACCTTCTCAATATGGCCGCAGAAGCAAGTCTCGACCTTCACGGGCTGCATCAGGATGAAGCCCGTGTTGCCCTGGATCATTTTATTACAAACTGCAAGAACAAGGGCTTACACAAGGTTTTAATAATACACGGCAAGGGTATTCACACCCACGGTTCAGACCCGGTACTGGGAGAACTTGTACGACGTTTCATTGAACAGGATAAACGCTGCGGCACCTCCGGCCATCCAAAATCAAAAGCAGAAGGTGGCAACGGAGCCACCTGGATTCTTCTTAAATAGTAATAACACATTTCAAAGGAAGATGATCTGAACAGCCCTCTCCCGTATAAATTTTGTAAGCAGCTGGTATTCCTTCTTCATCTGCTACAGGCGCTTCGGTTACAGTAGAAAAGGAAATAATTGAGGCCCCTCCTCCAACCATTATATTGTCTATCCGTTCCCAATCCTCCGCATAATAATAACTGCCTGTGTCTGTTGCAAACTTTCCGTCAGAGCGAAACCAGGGAGAATAAAGTTCTGTTGTTACAAGACTTCCTCTGAGTGCGGTGTTCGCACGTTTCTTTCCTGAATTCAATAAAATAAAATCCTCGGCACTGCGGTTAAAATCTCCGCAAATAACAAGGGGCTTTCCTGCCTCCTGACTTTCACAAACTCTTTCTGCCAAAACTAATTCCTGCCAGTCCCGCCAGATTTCAGTTTCCTCTTCTCCGCCAGATTTTGATTTCCAGTGATTTACAAAAAGCTCCAGCTCAGAGTTTCCTGCCATAACAGTTAGCTGCATTATCGGCCGCGAGGAAGGCTGACTTTCCTGCTGAGTTTGAATATCCAGACTATGACATTTTAAGCTGCACAGCTCGTATCTGGAAAATACCGCACAGCCGATTGCCGAACCGCTTTCCTTTGCGAAGCAGGTATACTGCCAGTTTTTCTTCCGCTCCCAGGAAGTTCCTGCAAGAGCATTCGCAATATCCTGAACGACCTCCGCATTTTCAATTTCTTCCATTACAAAAATATCCGGATTCAGAGAGGTCATTACCTCGCAGAGTTTATTGAGACGCTGGAGGTATTTTTCTTTTGTCCACCGCTCAGCATTTTTAAAATCCTTATATTCCGTACCAGAAGTGACAGCATCAAAAAAGGTCTGAACATTCCAGCAAACAAGAGAAATATTTCTTTTCCCTCCTTCAACTTCTCCGACCTCACCACTTCTCTTAAAGGATGATTCCTTTACAAACTGATTTTTACAGCCCGCAAATCCGGTAATCCCTGACAAGGTCATAAGCCCGGTCAGAAAGAGCAGAATCCATCTTTTCATTGAAAACCTCCTTATCTTGTTTTCCTGATAGTCTTCAATGTTAAAATAGATTCAATATGCCATTTTTGACACTTTTTTTGAAAAATTCCTGCTTTTTTATGATTTTTTTTGTTTTCGAAGCTAGTTTTTTTATCTTCAGATTCTCTTTTCAACAAGGAAAAGGAATTCTTTTACATGTATTTCACGTCCACTTAAATTTCGAGAGCCTCTGAAGGCATTATAATCAGATTCCAGGACATCAACCTTTCCACAGGTAGAGAGCAACTCTATCATATCATCCTTTGCTATAAAGCCTTCGGAATTAAAGGAAATGAGGACATAGCGGGCACGAACATTACGAACAAGCTCTACAAATACTTCTGCTACACGACGTTTTTTATTATAGTCTGAACGTTTCCAGTCACGAGGAATGCCTGAAACCCGGCTGATTTTTTCTGTATCCGGCCGATGGTACTCCGCAATCAGGTTCAGCATAAAATAATTGGAACCATAGGGATGCTGATTATAGGGCGGATCAAAATAGGCAAGGTCAAAGTAACCACCGTTTGTAAAAGACTTATCGTAAAGTGCTTCATCCATAACAAGGGCATTTGCATTTGAACTGAAGACTCTGCTTTTACATTCAAAATCAGAAAAAACAGGAAAAGGCAGACTTATTTTTCCCCGTATTCTGGACAAGGCATTACGTCCGTTTCCGCCAAACTGTCCGGTTCCGGTTTTTGAGTTTTTATAAAAGCCCTTAAATATTCCGGCAGTGTTTGCATGTATAGAAGCTTCCGAAAGCAGGGGTGCTATAAAAAAATCGCGTAATTCAGCCGGTATTTCTTTTTCTATAAGTTTTCTTGCGACATCAAGATAGGCGGCATTATAGGGTGTATAAAAACACCTCTCGCCTTTTTTTATATTATCTTCCTCTGCAGGCGCATAAAGCTCAGAGATGAAGCCTGCACTCTTAAAACCGGTGGGAGACTTCTCAAGGACAGTCATTTTTTTATCGATTTTTTTGCAGAGGGCAGAATGAAGCTTTTTCAGCTCATCCATATCAACCTGCGATTTATTAGTAAGGTAGCAGCGATTGATTATGCCGGAATATTGTTCCAGATCGTTAACTGTTACTGCACTGGAAAACTGCTTGAGATAACGGCTCACAATCCCGCTCCCCGCAAACACATCCAAACAACAGATATGCGACTTGCCCAGCCGGCGTTGAACCTCGCTTACGCCGCTGCCGATAAAATCCAGAAGAGCTCGTTTGTTTCCGATATATGTAATAAGCTGACTCTGCAAGAAATCCGGATTCTCGCTTAGCGGCCTGTTATTCTGTTTCAAAGCAGGCTCCAATTTTATTCATTACTTCAAAAAATCCAGGGAAGGTTACACTACACCATTCTGCATCCCTGACAATTACCCTCTCACCGGAAGCAAGTCCAAGTCCCAGGCAGGCTAAGGCCATTACAATTCTGTGATCTTTATAGGATTCAACCTCACCGCCATGCAGACTGCGGCCGCCATCACCATAAACTACCATTCGGTAGCCTTCATCAACTACATGAGCACCAAGCTTTGTAAGTTCACTTGTCATTGCCTTAATACGGTCTGTCTCTTTTTTACGGCAGATATCAATATCAGTAAAGACAGTTTTACCTTCAATAAAGCAGGCAATAACAGCAAGGGCGCAGATTGCATCCGGGAAGGCAGACATCTCAACTGTAAGCTGACCATCAGGAAGTTTTTCTGTACTCAGTCTCTTGCCGCCCCTGACAAACAGCTGACCCTCTTCACGGCGCCAGTCAATATCGGCACCCGCAGACTGTAAAACTTCTACAATTCTGTCATCTCCCTGACTGCCAGACCCATCAACATTGTCAATTGTAATTTCACTGCCAGAAATCAGAGCAGCAATCAGAGGGAAAGCAACTCCCTCCCAGTCAGATGGAACAGCGCGGTCAAAGGCCTTGAAGGGTACAGGACCGGTCACAGAAATGTTTTTGAAATCAGGCGAAATTGAAACCGGCACTCCAAGGCTTTCCAGCCAGAGCTTTGTCATAGTGAGATAAGGAGTTTCCTTTGGATTTGTAAGCTCTATTTTAAGACTTCCCTTAAGGCGTGAAGCCGCCATCATAAAACCTGAAATGTATTGCGAAAGAGCTCCCTCAGTTACCAGTTTTTTATTTACATCAATTGGACCACAGAAACTAAAGGGAGGAGTTGTTCCGCCATTCAGACAGCGGCCATTAGCGCCAAGCTGACAAAGTGCATCAATCAAATGATTAACCGGACGACAGCATATAGACTCATCACCGGTAAAGGTGCACTCTCCGCTCAAGGTTGAAAGCACCGGACTTAAAAAATACATAAGTGAGCCGGAATTTCCTACATCAATTTCTTCCTCTGGAAGATGAAGGGCTGAGCCCGCTCCTTTTACAATCCATACAGAATCATCTCCAAAATCGACTTCCGCTCCAATCTTACGAACTGCCTGCGCTGTAGAAAGACAATCATTGCTTGGAAGTGGATTTGAAATATGGGAAGTTCCCTCTGCCATTGCGGCAAGAATAAGTGCCCGGATTGTATGGCTTTTTGAACCGGGAACAGTAATGTGCCCCGAAAGAAGAGACTTTTTTGATATAGCTTTCATGGTACTTCATTTTACATTATTTTTCTGATAAAATAAAGTTATGACAAAGAGAGCTGTAATTCATGTTGAAAACACAGAAAATCTTGTTGAGTTCGCCGAGTTCCTTGTATCTGACGGCTGGACAATTCTTTCTGCTAACAAAACAGAAGAAATTCTCAAAAAGCAGAAAATTCCTGTAACCAGGGAAAACGCACTTTCTGAAAACAATGTCTTCATAGCAGATACTTCAAGGCTCATCCGCCGGGTTATGATGACAAAGTATCATGAAGAGGATGAACCTTATATTTCACAACCGGATGAAGATGATAATATCTTCATAATCTGCATGAATGTTCTTCCGGCTATTAACCCTTCTATCGTTTCAAAGCAATTCGACAATCAGCTCTGTCCTAAAAACTTTTTTGTAAGCTCTCTTTTAAGAAACGCCTTCCGCAACTATGAAAATCTCCTTATTCTTACAGATCCTGAAGATTACAAAGAAGCAATGATTCAACTGCGAACCGGAAGCATTTCCATGGAGTTCAGGACTTATCTTGCCGCAAAGGCTCTTAATCTTGTTTCTGCTTTTGATGCGGGCCTTTCAGCTTCAATTCTTCAAAGCCCGCAATACAATAAACCTTTTATGAATTATATGATGCTCCCTTTTAAGCGTGAGCTTCACCTGCACTGTGGAATGAATTCCCAGCAGTCTGCCTATCTTTACAAATCACCTGCCGAAGAAGGCTCTGTAGGGAACTTTCTGAAATATCAGAACAAGGATTTAACCTACACTCTGGTTAATGACATTGCTTATGCCTGGCGCCAGATTAATACTCTCTTTGCACTTTTAAAAGATCAGCTTACTGTAAAAAGCACTAACAGCGATGGCTACGAATTCACTACACAATTTACTCCGCTTACCGGAACTGTTTTTTCTCTGGCTGTAAAGTTCGGCACTATTCTGGGAGCTTCTCATGCCACAAATGTTTTAGACTCCTTCAAAGCCACCTTTACTTATGATTCAATCAGCACAAATGATGTTGTATTTGCCTGTTCAGCTGTAATTAATACTGAAGCCGCAGAAGAAATCTTAAAGGGTAACTTTGCCGCTATTGTTGCGCCAGGCTTTACCACAGAAGCTAAACAGATTCTTTCTCAAAATAAAAAGACAAAGCTGATTCCTTCTTCAAAAATCACAAATATAGAACTGGAAGCCCGCTTTATAAATGGCGGAGTTCTTGTGCAGACCAAGGATGCAACACTTTTTAATCACTGGAGTGTTCGCACAAAAAACAGACCGTCTCAAATTCAAACTGACGAAATGGTTTTTGGAATGCTGCTCGCAATGGGAGCCCGCTCATATTCTGCAATTCTTTTAAAACAGAATTCTATCTGCGGAATTGCCCAGGGCTGCACTTCAACAAAGCGTGCAATAGACGGCGTATGGTATGAAGCGCTTAAGTGCACCGAACGAGCAAACGGCTTCCCTGGTGATGACTTTAAAGTAAATAAAGATATTGATAAAAGTAATCTTGGAGAAGTTCTTGTCTGCGATGCGGCAATACCTTTTACTGATGGACTTAAAATGCTGATTGACAGCGGTGTAAAAGCAATTCTGCAGACCGGAGGAACCGCTTCCGATGATGAGTTTATAGATTATTGTAACGAGCATGGTGTTGTCATGGTTTTCACCGGTATGACACATCTTTCATTTTAACATTATGTCATGCTGAACTCGTTTCAGCATCCCTAAACAGAGGTTTTCTATGCTTTACCATCTAGGTCAGTTTCTTCAGCAGTATTGGGGTCCTGCACGACTCCTTACTTCTTACGCAGTACTTATCACTCTTGCGCTCTATCTTGGCTTCATTCTTGCTTACAAGCTGATTCCAAAATTTTACAATGTGCTTCCACATGACCGTGGCCGTGAGTTCACCTTAAAGGATAATGCAGAGGCCGCAAAGGGAAAGCCTACCGGTGCCGGCGTAGTTTTCATTTCAATTTTTGTTGTAATCAGTTTTTTGATTTGCCCTATGAACTGGACACGCGCATCGATTGTGCTGCTTACCTGGGTAACAATGCTCACCGGCTATCTTGATGACCGCAGTGTTGACAGCTGGGGCGAATATCTCAAGGGCGCACTGGATCTGATTATCAGTGTGGTTACTGCCTTTATTCTTTACTTCTCCTTTAAGCAGGTTTCCCCTGATGGAATTGTCCGCTTCTGGCTTCCTTTCTTTGCAAATGAAATTGCCGTAAATCCTGTTGTTTATATTGTTATCTGTACCATTATGCTCTGGGCTTCCATCAATACTACAAACTGTACTGACGGTGTAGATGGTCTTTCTTCAACTCTGGTTCTGCTTGCCCTTCTTACCCTGGGTATTCTTTTTTACTTTGTTCTTGGTCACAAGGATATTGCGGCTTATCTTCTGGTTCAACATCTTCCAAGCGGTGCCAACTGGGCAGTTCTTCTGCTTGCAATGGCCGGAGTTGTAATGGGATATCTCTGGCACAATGCCTTCCCTTCTCACTGTCTTATGGGTGATGCCGGAAGCCGCGCCCTTGGTTACTTTATCGGCGTTGGCGTTATGATTAGCGGAAACCCCTTTATTGTTCTTGCAACCTCTTCCATCATTCTGATTAACGGTGGCATGGGTCTGCTCAAGGTTTTCCTGCTCCGCTTTTTTAAGATTAAGATTTTCGAAAATATCAGATTCCCTCTTCACGACCACATGCGCAAAAATCGCGGCTGGTCACCGACACAGGTACTGCTCAAATTTATGATTCTCCAGCTTTTGATTACCTGCGCAATTATGGGAATCTTCTTAAAGGTACGTTGATACATTCCCGAAAGAAGCCGAAGAAATATAAGGCTTTCTGACAATCTGATAAAAGACTGAAACTTAAGAAGTTTATTTCTAAACATAACGGCATAAAGAAAAAGAGGCTCCCAGACAAACTCATTCCTCGTTTGGCTGGGGGCCTCTTTTTCTTCAAAGCCGAGTTTTTAGTTCGCGAAAAACTCTATAAGCGTTTCTGCATCTTTTATCAGATTATCAATAACGCAGTATTCATTCGGCTGATGTGCCTGGTCGTCGAGAGTCGACCAGACTACTGCATCAATGCCCTCGCGGCGAAGTTCGGCGCCTACTGTGCCGCCGCCAATTCCGATAAATTCGGCAGCTATGCCGTGCACCTTTTTAATGGCGGCGGCAAGCTTCTGTGCAACAAGAGCAGATGTCGGTGTTGCGGGGCTTTCTGATTTTTGCGGCGTTGTATATTCAACCTTTACTCCGTACTGTGCCTCTACCTCGCGGCAGCACTTGTCTACTTCGGCAAGAACATCGGCAAGCTTGTAGCATGGCAGAATACGGCAGTCCATACAGAAGGTATCTTCTCCAGGAATGATGTTTATGCTGTCTACGTTCTTTTCCCGCTTTGTAGGCTGGAAGGTTGAATAGTCAGGCTCAAAGAGAGAATCGTGCCTGTCAAAAACTTTTTCGAGCCCGTTAAGTTTAAGCGAAAGAGCACAGGCCGCAAGGCAGGCGTTGGCACCACTGTCCGGGCGGCTTCCGTGTGTCTGCTTACCCATCACGTGAACGCGCAGCCACAAAAGATTTTTTTCTGCAATTTCGATTGTGCGGCCTTCGCTGTCTCCTCCGTCAGGAATCAAAACCAGGTCGTTTTTGCGGAAAAGCGAAGTATTATGAATAAGCCAGATGGCGCCATACTCACTGCCGTTTTCTTCATCAGCTACAAAAAGCAGCTTTACGGTGTGGGCAGGCTTAATTCCGTTTTTAATATAATAAAGAGCGGCAAAGGCAGCAGAACAAAGGCCCTGCTGATTATCCTCAACACCGCGCCCGTAAAGGCGGCCGTCTTTTTCCACTACCTTCCAGGGGTCTGTGAGCCACAGTTTTGGGTCGCCTACAGGAACTACATCCATATGAGCCATTACCCAGACCCGCTGGCTGTCGTCGCTGCCGGGAATTGTTACAACAAGGCTTGGACGCACTCCTGCAGATACGCGACTGTCAGGAGCTTCAAAGCGTTCAATAGTGCAGCCAAGACTGCCGCCTTCAAAGCCATTTTCGCGAAGCCAGGCTTCAAGGGCAGCGGCTTTTTTAGATTCGCCGTCCCCACCGCCCTCAGGAGCAATGGCAGGAATAGAAGTAAGAAGAGTTTCAAGCGCAACGATTTCGCGCTCGCAGTTTTTTAGAAAATCGTGTGGTTTCATTATTTGTACACTTCCCAGGTAGTTTTTACGAGTGTGTCTACATCCGAATATTTTGGTTCCCAGCCAAGCAGCTCTCTGGCTCTCTTTGAGGTTGCATAAAGGCAGGCTGGGTCACCAGGGCGGCGCTCTACATCTTCTGCAGGAATTGCCTTGCCTGTAATTCTGCGGGAAGCATCAATAATCTCTTTTACAGTTGTTCCCTTTTCTGTTCCAAGGTTTACAGTAAGGCTCTTGTCGTTCTTTGTAATATAATCCAGTGCCATAACATGAGCGCGGGCAAGGTCTGTTACATGAACGTAATCTCGGATACAGGTTCCGTCTCTTGTATCATAATCAGTTCCAAAAACCTTCATTCCCTCTTTCATGCCGGCAGCAACCTCCATAACACGAGGAAGAAGATTCTGTGGATTCTGCTCAAGTCCGCGGATTTCTCCATCAGGATCATAACCTGCCGCATTAAAGTAACGGAGGGCCGCAAAACGCATTCCCTTCAGTTTATCGTACCAGCCCATAAAGCGTTCAATTTCCAGCTTTGTAAAGCCGTAGTAGTTTTCCGGATTTTTTGGATGCTCTTCATCAATCGGGAGATATTCAGGAGCACCGAATACTGCCGCAGATGAAGAGAAAATCATTTTTTTACAGCCGTATTTTACAGCCGCATTCATGATATTAAGAGTTCCGGTAATATTATTTACACTGTATTTTTCCGGTAAAATCATAGATTCACCTGCTGCCTTAAATGCCGCAAGGTGTACAAAGGCATCAAAGCCCTGGGCAAAAGCAGCCTCAATATCAGATGGAATCAAAATGTTTCCGTAAATAAATCCATTCTGTGGAAAAAGATTGCAGCGAAGTCCGCTTGAAAGATTATCAAATACAGTAACCTCGTGTCCTGCCTTCATCATTTCTTTAACAACATGGCTTCCGATGTATCCGGCGCCACCAATAACTAATACTTTCATACAACTTACTCCTCTATATTATCTATTAATATAACCGCTGCTGCGTAATATGGATACGAATTATTTTTTGACGAAGCTTCCTTTTCTCCCAGTAAAACCCAGCAGGAATCATACAATTCAAACAGCTCTGCTTTTACCCACAGCTTTTGCCAGAGACTTTTATTTGCCTGGTCACTGTTTATTCCCTGTGCTGTAACAATTTCTATTGTATGATTTTCTGGAACTGTGATTTTTCTGCGAACTTCGTCTAAATTACCTTTATAAGCCGCTTCAAACCAAACTGGCAGAGCCTGTCCAAAGCCTTTATATTTCCAGTCTTCAAAAAGTAACTTTTTCTGATTCTGTTTTTTTTCTATATGATTATCGCCTGCTCCACCCGAGGTTGTCGCACAGGAAGCAAGCAGTATTATAAGCAAAAGAGAAAAAAACAGATTAAATCTATTTTTCATCTCTTCCATATTATAGATTTTTGAGGTAAACTTCTAGCACTATGAAAAAAATTATTACTATTACAGCACTTTTCGCAATTGCATTGTCATTCTTTTCCTGCAAAACCCTGAAAGAAATTCCTGAAGATAAAACCTCTGCTCAAATAATTCAGATGGGGCAGAATTATGTCGGAAATTCAGATTATAAATCAGCTGAATTCTGCTATAACACTGTTGTTGACCGTTATGGTTCTGATCCTGCTATTTATGTAGAAGCAAAATATGAACTTGGCCGTGTATACCTTGCACAGCACAAATATGAAAAGGCTTACAATACTTTTACTGAAATTTTGGAGATTTACGACAGCTCTTATGGACTTATGCTTCCAGGTGCTTATAAAAAGCTCTGCAACATCAGTATCAGCCAGATTCCTGAAGTAAGACTGCAGGAAATTCAGGCTAAAAACGGAACTGTTTCTGAGTAAACTAATCGCGAGGCAGAAGAATCGAATGAATTTTGATTTTTCTGCTTTCGGCAATTCCCATCACATAATCCTTTGAATACTTTCTGCTGCCCCGAGGTGTCGGGTGCGGCTCTGCATCACCAATCAAAATGATTTTCTTCTGAGCTGTATTTCTCCAGGCATAAAACTCGCAGGCTGCATACATTGCCTCATAAACCGCTTCCGGAATATCGCCGCCCTCTTTTCCATAAATACGAATTGAATTCAGATTTTTTGAGAAGCTTGTAAAATTAGACGTAAAGGGGAAAACTTTAACCGGCAGATCCATATACTTAAAGGTATCTCCATAATCACGATAGAAAAGCAGGCCTACACGGGTTCCCGGAGTTTCGCCAAAAAGCTCCGCAAGCAGCGGCTGCATATCAGTTTTCAGCTTTGCAAGGTCATTCTTCATACTGCCTGTAGCATCAATTGCAAATACAAGGTCCAGATTATCCTTATCTTCTATATCAGCCAGAAGGCCGCGGATGTCGTCAATAATTGTTTCAGGGCCCTTTGAATAAATGATATCATCAGACATTTCCTTAAACTTTTCGCTTGCAACAGGGTTATAGTCGTCTGTAAGGACAGTTTCCGGCTCTTCAACAGGCTCGGGTTCTTCTATAGGCTCTGGTTCCGGGATAGGAGCCGGAGCGGGCTTAGGCTGAGGCTTTGGGGCCGGCTTTTTTACCACCTTCTTAGTCACCTTTAAGTCAAACATAAAAGGACTATCCATATAATCGCCGGTATAGTCTGCATAAGGCTTTTCAAAAGAGCGGATATTTATAAAAGTGCCCTTACCAATAGTGATTTCTCCGTGACGAGACCATTCATAGCCGTAAACTAATGTTTCAGGAATGTAAATATGGAAGGCATCAACTTCTCCACCGGATTTTCCGCTGAAAAGAGTAGTTTTTTCTGTCGTTGAATCTACCAGGCTGTATTTTGCCCCCTCAGATTCAAGCTTTTTACCATCCAGATAGCGGATTTCGTCCCCATTTATTTTATTATATTCTTTGGCACGGTAGGCATAGCTGTCGCTTTTACCTTCCGGGTCTTTTGTAGTCTCAGTAAGAAGAATAGAGTTTACATTTGCAGTTTTTTTTACGTAAAGATGATAACCACCGTTTTTCTTATCAGCAACAAGGCGCACATCGCTGGCCTTAATGCGCAGCTGCTGCTGTTTTGGAGTATATAATGCGGTTTGCGAGCCTTCAGATTCACCTGAATTCTGTGCAAAAGCCAGGCCTGTCATAGCCACCAGAATAATCACCAATATAAATATTTTTTTCTGCATAGGTAAATTATCGGCTAGACAAATAAAAAAATTGATTTATAATAGAAGAACTAAAGTTTAGTATATATTAAACGTTTTAGTATTAGTAAAAAAGTTCTATATTTCAAGCGATCAGACAGAATGAATACTCAAGAATTTGAACAGGTAGATATAAATTCCTTTCTCGACTATACAGCAGAAGACCCGAGTGCTGCTGATAATAACGGTGCATTTACCGACCGGCAGAACGAGCTTATAAATCAGTTGCTCGAATACACCAAAAAAAACGATAAGGAACACTATCAGACCTTTACAAACCGTATTAATGACCTTAATTCTATTGATTCTTCGGTTTCAAAATTCCCGTCACTTCTGGAACGCTCTGAGCTGGCAGGTGGCACCCGTACCCGTACTACCCTTATTGAGTCTCTTATTAAGCACCAGGACAACGGAGACCGTACCCTGCGCCTTCCTTCAAAGGCCGTATTGGGAAAAAGCCTTCTCATTGCAAAGGCTCACACTCTTTCTAATTTTGCAAAATACACAGGCCACCTTGGAAAAGATTTTGAAAAGCTTTCCAAAGCCTTTGACACAGAAACCATTCTTTCTATGTTCTCTCTGCTTGCAGAGGACGTATATCTGAATCTGATTTCTGATACTGAACAGCCTATGGAATTCCGCCGCGAATGGGCCCTTTCTTTGCTGCTCCTTTGGGAACACTGGAACGATGAAACCAGTGAAAACGTAGCGCCTATTCTTCAGTCTGTATGGACTGCCCGCCGCAAGCTTGCCCCTGCCTTTGGTACTATGATGGGAACAAGTGAGCTTCTGCTTATTTCCATGCAGATGGACGACCAGTGGATCAGCTTTATTAAACAAAAGATGGGAGACGACGGTGTTTCCCAGGCCATGGAAGAGTTTTTGTTTGGTATTTCTACCGAGCAGATTCAGTCCCTTCGCCAGATACTTAAAACAAAAGGAATCCCAGCCATTGGGCGTGATGAAGTTTCAAAGTTCCTCGGAGAGCATGTTAAAGCCGATGCGGGCTTAGACTACCGCGACTTCTACTCAATGTATACAATCCGCCGCGATAACGCACGTTCGCGAGCCCGATTGCATCTGGAAGGCCCAAAAAAGACACTGGAAGATTACTTTATCCAGTTTGTAACCGCAGAAAACAAGGAGAAACAAAATAATGACACCTTCGCAAAATCCTGAAAAAGAAGAAGACACTTCTTCAAAAAAAGTTCCTTACCACTTTGGAGAAAAGCTCCGTCAGGTTCGCGAGCACAGAGGCTATACTCTTAAGGTTGTTGCTCAGCGCGCAGGTGTAAGTGAAAGTCTTGTTTCTCAGATTGAAAGAAACCACGTTTCCCCCGCAATCGATACCCTGCTTGCCCTTGCAGACGTTCTCGACATTAACCTCGAATACCTTTTTGAAGAATACCGCAAAAAACGCCCGGTTCACATTATCCGCGCCGAATCCCGCGCCAGCGTAAAAGAAGACGAAGTAATTTACGAAGAGCTGGCCCGCCCGGAGTCCCCAACCGGCGAAGAATCTACCGAGTCCTACATCATTAAGATTCCCGCAGGTTCCCACACCCACCACGGCTCCTTCGGCCACATCGGCCGCGAAATAGGCCTCGTGTTGAAGGGCCGCGCCAAGTTCACCTACGCCGGCCAGGAATACATCCTCGAAGAAGGCGACAGCGTTTCCTTCTCCTCAGGCTCCCCTCACGTCCTCGAAAACGACGGCGACACAACCATGGAAGCCGTGTGGTTCGTTACTCCGGCAGAGAGATTCGCAAAGTAAGCAGGCAGGAGGGGGAAGTCTCCCCCCGCTCTTATAGGAAATCCGTTAAAAAACGAGCTGCGGCAGCGGGTCGTTTTAGGATTCTCCTCCAAAATGCGCACAGGCAGGCTATGCCTGACTGTACCCCTTCCAGCGGGGGCGCACATCACCGACATCATGCCCCCGCAACGCCCAACATTCTTTTGACATGAGTCCTTCGGCAACTAACGAATAAAGCTTTGTTTTTGTCTTTTCGGGTGCGCAGATAATTATCAAGTTCAATTTTTGTACGAACATCAAAATAGGTTTCTCGTTGTTTTGCTCCTTTACCAAAAACAATACAAGTCCTGGAATTAAGATTAATTGATGAACGGTTTAAACGAACAAGCTCACTTACCCTGATTCCAGAAGAAAGCAGCAAATCAATAATTGCCAGATTCCGCTTGTTTTCAAACGCGGCCTCTCTTATAACTTCAATCTGCTCTTCTGACAGCTCGGGTTTAATAACAAGAGGGGCCTTTATTCTATGAATTCGTTTCATGGGACTTTTAAGTATATAATCTTCTTCTTCCAGCCACTTGTAAAAGCTGGAAAGAATTCTTCTTACTGTTGTTAGCGCCGGGTGAAAACAACCATTTTGAGCCAAGCGAAAATCGCCAATTTCAGCCAAATAAAAAAAGCCATTGCCATAATTCATAG
>CAMNGG010000233.1 GCA_946537975.1 uncultured Treponema sp.
GGTTCTATTACTGCCACTCTCAAAAATCTTTCTTCAGGAGCGAGCTTTAAAAAAAACGGTTCCATTAAGGATGGTAACTGGACTGTTACTTTCTCTCCGGCCGAAGAAGCAATTCCAGACGGTTCTTACGAGCTTTCTGTTGCAATTAAAGATACTGCAGATCACGAAACAAAAGTCAGCCGCGCTTTTACAATCGACAATACACCGCCGCTGGTTGTTCTTTCACGTCCAAGTACAAAGCTTGGTGCAACTCTGGCAGGTACCGCTTCCTTCGATTCTTATGGTCAGAAATTTACCCTCGAAGGAAAAGCTGCAGACGATAACGATGTAAGTCTTATAGAAGTAAATGTTTATGAAAATCCAGATTGCAGCGGCAGCCCTCTTAAGACAATTTCTCTGCCAAATGTTCCTTTAACAATTGAAACTGATGTTGCGGAATACAGCAGTACTGTTCCAAATGATTATGCCGTTATTTATGGTCATGTAGATACAAGCGGAATTGCGCAGCGTACTGGTGGCGATGCCTTCCGTTACTGCAAGCTTGTTGTATACGATGGTGCTCAGCGTTACCCTGCAGACGGCTCTGCCCAGACCGATGCCGACAAAAAAGGTAACAGCGTAGACTATTATTATTTAAATTCAGATATTTCCAGCCTCTTTACCGAAGGCTACAAAATCACCGAGCTCTACCACATTTTAAACGGCACCTACACCGGTGGCGCCCGCACCACAAGTCCAGCCGGCGTAATCTCCCTTCTCAACTCCGCCTCAACCAAAGTCAACATCGGCCAGTTCAAACTCAACCCGGAGAACAGCCCTAAGTTCGTGGTGAGCGCTAAAAATACATTGCCAGTAGATAATAATGGAAATATAAATATTGATTTTTCAGATTCTGACATGCCATATTTTATTACAAATGGTAATGGTCCTCTTGAAATTGAAGTAACTCCAGGTCTTGATGGACATCTTATTCAGGAACCAACAATAGGAGTGTATCTTTTACATTGTAATGATCAGGGAGCTCTTCTTGATTCAAATGGTAATGTAACAACAGATGAAAATCAGGCTGTAAAGATCTGGCTGATTGAGACAGGCACAGAAAACCATGCTCTGCAGGCAGATATTACACAGTCTGGAAGCACTTATAAATTTAAAACAAAGTCTTCAATTGGAACTTCTGCTTATTCAAGTTTAGGAATAAATAATAATTATTACATTTGTGTTACAGGTAGAGACGAACAGAATAATAAAATTATTAGTGATGGAAAATATGGTTTCCGTCTTACAAATACAAGCCAGAATATTGATGTATCTACACCTTCTCAAATCTGGTACTCTTCAAATGAGTCTGCAAGTAATAGCAGTAAGAATCCATCAGTAACTCTGACCTTCTCATCTCTTGATTATCTGCCTGTAAATCTTTATCGAGGAATTAATCAGACTATTGTTGGTTCTTCAAGTGATACACCAAAACAGGAAAATATAGGCGATTCTCAGATAACAAATAACCAGCTTATTAATTCTGTACCGGCTTCTGAATTTAGTACTCACCCACAGTATTTATATTATAAGGTTATAAGTACAACAGGAACTGCACAGTCAAATCAAAAACGTGTAGAAGTAAAATACGATAATACTGCGCCAACTGCTATTTTACCAACTTCTGGTATTCCTAATGCAACAGCAACTGAACAGCCTACCTTTACAATTCAGGGAACAGCGGCAGATAATACCAATGATGATTCTGCTTCATATGAGCAGTCTTCAGGTGTAAAAGAAGTTTATATTCAGATTTGGGATGGTAATTCAACAACTCCTTCTACAACATCAACTCCAGCATACAGTTCAAGTGCAACTGCTGCAAATCAGGCTATAAAGGCATCTTATTCAGAAGGAAGCTGGATTTATACAATTAAGCCATCTGATATTGATTATAACGGTGTATTCGATACAGAAGGTCCTAAAACAATAAAGGTAACAGCAGTAGATGGAGTTGGTCTTACAAATAGTAATCAAACTCCATCTACTGACTACATAAAAACATTCCAATATGATAAGTCACTTCCAACAATTTCGTTTACTTCGACTACAGGCTCAATAAATCCTACTCATAATTTTTATAGAAATAGCGGCTTTACACTTGAGGTAAATGCTTCGGATGATAATGGAATTGAGAAAGTAAGCTTTATATATAATAAAAATGGTACAAGCACTACTGATAATGTAACTACCACAAATTCAAATGGAAAATATGAAAAAGCATTTGTTGTTGGTTCTACAAATTCTTCTGCAGCAAATTATCTTCCAGACGGAACTTATGAATTTACAGTACGTGCAACCGATAATGCTGGTAAAATAAAAGATGTTACTAGAACTATCACAGTAGATACAACTTCGCCAACTGGAAGCTTTGCTGCTTCAAATCCAGCAGGAAGCCTGGTTGGATCACAAAGATGGTATAAGACCGCCTCTGTAAGATTTGCAGTGGCTGTAACCGAGACAAATATTGATACAATAACAATATCAGATGATACAAATAATGAGGTAATGAGTCCTTCTGGCGATAATTACGCAGCTTCATTAACCGAGCTTAACGAAGGTTCAAATACAATTACAGTAAGAATGTTAGATAAGGCTGGTAACTCGAATACAACCAGCGAAACAGTTTATGTTGACTTAACAGCACCTGCTCTTAATGTGACAAACAATCTTCAATATATGCCAGATGCAGGATTTACAGTAAATGGTACAGCAGAAGATTCTGGCTCAGCTGTATCTGGAATAGATACTCTTATTGTAAAAGAAGAGCATAGAACATATACAAACGGAAGCTGGTCTGACTGGGGTTCAACAGAGGCTTCTGGAACAAATGGTGTAAGTGTTTCTGTTTCAAATGGAAACTGGTCTAGACATCTTCCTCTTGGAACAAACGTAACTCCTCAGGATGGAGAATATAGATACACATTTACACTTAAAGATAAAGCAGGAAATTCTACAACAAATTCTTTTACAACTTCAGTAGATAAGAGTGCTCCTGTTATAACTATTAATACTCCAAGTGGAAAAACTGCTACAAATGCAATTAACAGTTCTCCATATATGTTCTCTGGAAGCATAGAAGAAGCAAATACAATTTCTGCTATTTATTACAAGTATCTTCCAAGTACATCTGCTGCACCATCAGCTCCAACTACAAATCTGTTAACTCCATCAACCTGGACCACAGCGGAATGGGAAACAGTAAATGCAGAAGAAAACTGGTCATTCTATAGAGAAATCAATACAAGTGATACTACTGCAATTCCTGAAGGTATTTACAAGCTTTATATGTATGCACTGGATGGAGCAGGAAACCTGAGTGAAAGAAAAGAGGAGTTATTCCATGTAGATATGGCAGATCCAGAAGTTGAAGCTGCTGCTCCAGATTATGTAAACTCAACAACAAACTCTAATACTTCTAACGGTTTAAGAACTGTAACAATTACAGGTACCATTACAGAATCTCATGGTTTGCAGTCTTTATATATTAAGAGAAACGATGAAACAGGAAACGGAAGTTCTGTAACTCCAACTTCAAATGGAGATGGAACTTACTCATTTACTTACACAAATACACCAGACTCAGATGGAACCTATACTTATACAATTACCGCAACAGATAAAGTCGGAAAACCAGGAAACAGGTCAAAGATTGTTGTGGTAGATACTGTAGCCGAAATAACTCAGGTAAAAATTAACAATAGTGTAGTTGAGGCCGATGAAGATATTTCTTCTAACTGGTATAAAACACAGACAATTCCTTTAAATGTAGTTGTAGGCGATAGTACAAGTGGTTCAGGAGTTGCCTCTGTAGAATACGCAACATTAACAGATTCACAGACTGCATCTGCAACAACCTTAGATGATTCAAACTGGACAACGCTTTCACCGCAGTCAACAGGCTATGGTGGCTCTGCAATCTTTAGCGGAACTGGTAGAAATCAAAAACTTTATATACGCGTAAAAGATAATGCCGGAAATACTACCTATTTTAATACAGAAGATTCAAATACAAGCCTTAATGAATATCAGAGACATACACCTGTATTAATTAATGTTGATACTACAGCTCCTGTTGTAGGTAACAACTTCTGGTATCAATTTAATGAAAATGGAACAGCTGAACAATCTAGTGGACAGATTTATGTTGATGGAACTAAAGATCTGTATGTATATGGCAGATCTTATGATACTGAAAGTGGATTGAGTACAACTGCACCATTAACCTTCACAATTGGTGAAAATACTGTAACACCTTCTGAAATAAAGTATGCAGTAACAGAGCCTGGAACAAATCAGAACATGACAAATCTTACTTATAATAATGTTCCAAGTGATAGAAGAACAATAAAATATTGGAAGGCGAAATTTACAAAAGATCAGATAGATACTTCTGCTGAGTGTGGTACACTTAAGGTAAAGGCAAAGAATGCTGCTAATGATGAATCTTCAGATACAACAATCTTTAATATTACTTTTGATAATACGGCACCAGTGCTTTCTAATATCAGTTTTGCTTCTACAAATTTAAGAAAGCAACCATACAAGAGTTCTGAAACTTTATATTTTGTAAATAATAAAGATGATGGTAATTCTGCTATAACGACACCACCAAGCTTTACGATTAGAGGTATTGCAACAGATAACGTTGGTGTTGCAGATGTAACTCTTACAATAGGCACTGTTCAAATTACAAGAACTTCAACAAGTCTTAATGAATGGGAATTTGCAAATATTGATTTGAGTTCTTATGCAGAAAATGCGACTACAACAGCTTCAGTTACTGTAACAGATGTTTCAGGCCATTCTGCAAACAAAGAATTTACAATTAAGTTCGATACCACAGCTCCAAAAGCAATGCACTGGGCAGATGCTAAGGGAAAAGATATTTACTTCCGCATTGGAAATGCAGATAACGACAAAACAAATTCTACTACCTGGGAAACAGGCGATGCTTCTCCTGCCGCTGATACTGCAAACACCGATGTTGGTAAAAAGTATTCTTATGGAAGCTGGGGTAACGACAGTACAATAGAAATTCGTGGTACCTTTGATGAAGCCTCAACTGGCTCAGGTCTTAAGACAATTCATTATGCAATTTTCGATGCTGCTCCAAGTTCAACACAGATTTCAAACTTTGTAGCCGGAACTCTTACAGTAACCGGTTCTGCAAAGGTAATTGGAAGCTTCGAACCTCTTGCAACTCCTGTAGAGAAGAATGTTCCATATAACAAAAACACAAATCAGACAGGCAATAAGGCTGCAAAGGAAATTACTACAAACTTCAGAACACAGCTGCCGGGCTTTAATGCACAGAATAACTATCTTGTTCTTGTTGCTGAAGACAATGCCGGTAACCGCGCCGCAGATACTCTTGCCGTAACAGAAGGTAAAGCTTCAGATGGTACAAACAACGGAAGCTCAATTACAAATGGAACAAGCAACTGGAACTCTCAGAATGACACAGCAACTCCTTATTACAGCATCAACAAAGATACTCAGGCTCCGAATATTACTCCACCAGCAAATACAAGCTTCTATACAAATGGAGCTGGAGATAATATTTCAATCAGCGGAACTGCAAGCGATGGACTACTTTCTGGAATCGATAATGTTACTGTAACAATCGAGGAAATCAGCTTTGAACAGAAAATTACATCACTGACAGGAACAAACAGCGACACATGGACAGCAACCGTACCTGTTTCAAACTTCTCTGCATCAACAGTAACAACTGGTTCGGTTTATACAGTTTATGCAAAGGCAACAGATAAGGCCGGTATTGGTAACTCAAAACAGATTAGTGCCGGAACAATCATTGTAGATAAGGCAGCTCCAACTCTTGCAATCAGTACACCAGCTTCAAATTCAAAAGTTTCTTCAAGCTTTACTCTTACTGGTACTGTAAGCGATGGAACTGGCTCTGGTATAAACACAAGTCAGGGCCTCACTCTTTATTACACAACTAACTCAACTGCAGGTGCATCTGCTCCAACAGCCGCTCCTGCTTCTGGTGCATCAGCTTCAAATACCTGGGTTGCTTACTCAACTGCTCCAACTCTTTCAGAAAACGGACAGGAGTGGTCTTGCTCTGTAAATCTTGCAAGCCTTGTTCCTGATTTGGCAGATACAGATGTTTATTTCTCAGTTTCTGCAACAGATTTGGCTGGTACAGGAAATACAGGTTATTCTGCGCCACGCATGGTAACTGTAGACCGCAAGGCTCCTGTTTACGATTCAACACAGACTCTTATTGGCGGAAGAACAGTTTCACAGCTTGCAGCAAATGTGTGGTTCAATACAGAAACACTTGTAGTAAGTGGCGCCTTTACAGATGGAACTACAGGAAGTGGTGTAGAAAGCATTATCTATCAGGTAGATTCAAATACTGAACAGACAATTCCTACAACAGACGGAAGCTTCAATACAAATATTTCCGGCTTCACTGCTAACTCTACACTTAAGTTCAAGGCAAAAGATAAGGTAGGAAACGATACAGGTTACTTTGATAGTACTGATAACGATACAAACCGCACCTTCACAATTAAGGTAGATACCGGTCGCCCTACAATCAGCGAAGTAAATACAGACGACTTCAGAACTCCAAAGCTTACAAACAAGACTGAAGCACAGACTCTTACCTTCTATGTAACAGATCCATTCCCAACAGGAGTTACAGCTGAAAGTGCAAATGCCGAAACTTCAATCAGTAAAATTTCTACAAATGCAGGAACTACTTCCGCACCAGGACCTGTTACCGTTTCAGTTGGTAATATCACTCTCAATTCAGCAAGCAACTCAAATGGCAGCTCAATCACTATCGAGCCTGTAAGCGGCCAGGTTAACAAATGGCTCGTAACAGTAACCGTAGGCACCGCAGATTTGGATTCCCTTTCCGGCAACAACCCAGTCCTTGCTACAGTTTCTGATAACGCAACAAACCAGTCTGCATCAACCACAATCGGCGCAATCAATATCGATGATGATGCCCCAGAGCCTAGCTTTACGTCGCATAACAATGCTTCAGTATTGAATGGTAAGGTTGCACTTTCTGGTCGAATTACAGACCCTAGCAGTTCTGCAATTAATGCAATTTCAATTACTGCTACTGCAAGCGGAACTGGAGCAAGTACAACTCCAATGGAATTTGCATGGCCTGCTCAGACAGGAAAAGGCACAATTACCTTTAATGCTTCAAACGGTATCTGGTCTATTGCAGAAGCTGATTTTGATACAACCCAGCTTTATAACGGTGCGGCTTCTCCTGCAAGCTCTAACCTCACAATTTCTATTACTGCAACTGATGTAGCTAACAACACTTCTTCGGCAGTTTCTATCACTCCAAAGATTGACCAGAATACAGACCGCCCTGTTGCTAAGTTTACAAACCTTATGCTTAAGAATTCAGAATACATTCTTACTTACGGAAACGCAGCAAGTATGGAAGGTACTGTTACAGATGATGATGCAACAAGTGATGCTGTAGTTGAAAAATTCCTTGCAAGCTCTACTGCGATTAATTCTGATTCGGGTTGGACAGGAACAGAATCAACAGAAGAACCAGGAACCTGGATATATACTCATGCATCTTATGGTACAACAACCTTTACTCCGGCAACAGGTGCTTATACCTATACACCTCCAAGTGCTGCCGATGGATTAAAGATTGTTTATTTCTATATCAAGGATAATAAAGGTAAAGAGTTTACTACTGCTTATGCAAGTTCTACACCTGTCGCAACTGATGTTCTTAAACGTCCGTATGAGCAGTATAAGACTTCAGCAAAAGCAAGCAATAACGCTGCCCTTCAGTATAGAAGCGACAGCCATGCTCCATCAATCGATTCTTCTCTCCAGGTCTGGAAGAATGCAAGTGGAACTGCTGCTGCAGATAAGAACGGTTCTCCGGTTCAACTTGGCGCAAGTTGTATTGTTGGTGGTGTAACAAAGAAATTTGTAGATGTTAATATTTCTGCAACTGATGCCAACGGTATCCAGGGTATTGTTATCGAACTTAAGCAGGGTGATACTATAAAACGCTACCGTTCAAATAATACAGTATTTGCAAAGGATGAAGATGGAAATGATATTCCTGCAACAGGCAGCAATTATGCAGACACAGGTACAGTTACTTCTACAGCAGATGCTAACGGAGTTTATTCTGCACATATTTATGCAATTCCACGTCTTACCTTAAACGGTACTGGGGCTGTCTTCACCCAGAATTCAACAAGCACTGTTGATGATATAAAGAACGGACTTGTTACTGTAACAATTACTGCTTACGATAAATCTGGAATTTACGGTTCACAGAATTCTCAGTTTGTAATTGATAATACTGCGCCAATCTTGAAAATCACAACTCCTGCAACAGATAATGATACTGTATACGCGATTCAGTCTAACCGTGTGGGTGGTACTCCAGAGGCAGCCGACGGCGCAACAGACGTAGAAACAATTAAATACGCAGTTTCAACTTCTGCAACTCAGCCTACAAGTGGCTGGAACGATGTTGGAACAACACTTTCTGCAACAGTTATCTTTGACGGAGATGAAGCTTCTACTCAGGACGGAAAGCACTCAAAGACCTTACGAGACTGGTATAAGCAGATTGAAAATAAAACAGATGCTCAGGTAAATGCAAGTGATGACATTATAGATATGTATGTTCACTTCCTTGTAACAGATAAGTGTGGTAATGCAGGATGGTCTTACCGAAGAATCCATACAATTCCAAATGGAGATAAGCCTTTCATTGAGCTTGTATATCCAGAAAACAAATCAGATGGTACGGCTTCTTCACTTGCGGGTACAATCCGTATTTATGGATACGCAAATGTTCATATTGGTACTATTACAGGTACTTATGTTCAGATAGATCCAAATTATACCGGAATTTACAATGCAACAACACATGTTGCAGCAGACTTTAGTACAAGCTGGGAGACAACCTTGGGAACATTAACAGCTGGAAAAGCTACATATAATGTTGAACAGATTGGCGAACACGATGTCAGAGGTATCAGAGCAGATGGTACTCAGAACTGGAACCTGCCGATAAACGGAAACAATGAGTTTAATCCGGATGGTGATGATTCCAGAAGAATGGCAATAAGAATTTACACAATCAGTAACTCTGGTAAACTCAGTGAGCCGTATGATCAGGTATTTGAGGTAGACCCTAATGCACCTCATATTGGTGGAGATGGTTCTGGAACTGGTGATGATAAGAAGTATCCTATTCAGTTAGTTGAGTATACTGGTAATCCAACAGCAGCAGGCTTTGCTAACTTTACTAACCCTTCAACTTACAGAGCAGGTATGTGGACAAAGGGACAAAAGTATCTTATAGCTTCTGTATATGATGATAGTGGTATTAAGAAGCTTACCCTTAACGAAAATATCCAGAATGTTCCAAAGATTAATCTTGTTTCAACAGCAGGAACCGGTGCAACCGCAGTAACAACAATCCATTCTGGAGCCACTTTGCATACATCAAATGGTGGCGGTTCTATTCTTGTAGTAGAAAAAACCTGTGGCTATGCCGGTAAAAGAAATCTCTGGATTTGTATTCCTCTTCCAACAAATTCGGGTTCAGGAAATCTTGAATGGGTTCTTGAAGCAACAGAAGATAGTGGAAACAATAACAGTTGTACAGAAACTATCCGCATCAATTACGATAATACACCTCCAAAGCTTGGTACTGTAGACCATGAAAAATACAACATCGATTCAGATATACATCAGAGTCAGGGCTTCTATAATTTCAAGGGCTATGCAAGCGATGCGGAAGGAAATAATTCTGTCAGTGGTATGATGGGTGTTGCTTTCTACTTTATGCGACGTGCAACTTCTGATACTACTTCAACCCGTGTTTACGACCCTATGCTCCAGGATAGCAGTGTTGCAGTAAGAACCGGCACAACAAATGAAGGCGGCATTTCTTACAGTCATGGCTTGTACTGGAAGCAGAAGACAGGTATTACTCGTACAAATACAAACCTTAAGAAGCTTACTCTTACCGCTGCTGATACAAATATTCATACCGGTGGACTTGCTCTCATTGGTGGTACAATTTACAGAATCGAAAGCGTTTCTGGTGCAGATGTATTTGTAGACAGTGATGTTCCAGAAAATCTCACAAGCGCAGATTTTGCTCTTGCTCTTGTTGTAGACAATCTTAATAAGAAGGAATCAACAACCGGACGAACAATCAATAACGCAGCTGGTTATGGTCACGGATATTACAGCGCAAGTGCAACTGCCGACGATGGTGACCTCATGGTAGAAGACTGGGATGGAACTTCGGTAGAGGGACAGTGGACAGCAATCATCAACTCTGCAAATATTCCTGACGGTCCTATCGAACTTCACTACGTTGCTTTCGATAAGTCCCAGAACTACGCAGTTGGAATTGTTGGTAATGTAACAGATACAGTAACAACCGATACAAATAACGACTACTGGGATTATTCAACCCTCGATGTTACAGATAATACAGCTTTGAAGAATCTTACAGGTACAGGAGTAAATACAACAACTAAACTCGCAACAAACTTCTACTACGCTTATGATTCAAACAAACCAGCCTATGTAAGTAACAATGCTCCTCGTATTGCCGGTGTAACTGTAGGTACTGACTACAACGGAAACAATACAATTGAAGCCAGCGAGAAGAGAACAAAGTATGTAGCAGAGGCAAATGTTCAGTTTAGTGGAGTAACTACCGCAGTTGCTAAGGATGTAACAAAACTCTTTATTGCTTCAAGTAATTATACAGAAGATGGTACTTCAATGATGGCATTACGAGGAAAGTCATCTGTTGAAGTAGAAATCATAGGTGGAAACGGTAATCTGTTCTATCAGTATTCTGTTGATGGAACAACTTATAAGACACACGACCAGATTGCCGCAATTGCAGCAGGACAGACAGGTGCCTTTACAAAGAATAATACAGCAATGACCTTTACTCGTGAAGAAGAAGGCCTCGCATCTGATGCTGATTACGGTGCAACTTATTATAAGTCAACAACTCTGCCGGCAATTGAATTTACCGAAAATACAATAAAAACCTGGTCTACAGCCGATACAGAAAAGACCTGGCTTACCTTCGAGTTCTGGGATAGTACAGAAGAAACAACTAAGTTCACTACAAGTCAGTATGCACAGCTCAAGCTTCCTGTAAGTCTCCAGGTTCATGATGCCCAGCGTCCAAATACTGTAATCAACAAACTCTACTGGAAGTCTGCTTCAGACAACAGCGTTTACCGCGATGTAAACGGAACAAAATATGGACATGTAGAGCTTAAGAGCGATCTCGTAGACAGTGAAGGTAATGCAAACTGTGCTCTTGGAACAACTTACGGAACAGATGATGATAAGGTTTCGGGAATTGTTGTGTTCCGTGGATATGCTTACGATAACAAGCGACTTTCTCAAATTGATTGGGCTATCGTAAGTTCAGCTGGAAAATCTATCCTTCCAAATAATACAAACGGTATTTCTTATACAACAGGTGCAACCTTCAGTGGTGGTACATGGACAGGCACAGGAACCCTGGGAGCTACAACTCCTGTTGATGCAACAAAGCATTACAAGTTCATAGTTAAGACTGAACCAGCAGACGAAAATGATACCTGGAATAGTAATGGTACAGAAGCCTACCTTGATGAAAAGGGACATAAGGTTTACTGGGAGCTTACAGTAGACACATCGGCAATTAATGGAATTGTTGCTACCGATGCCAAACTTTATATCCGTGCAAAGGATGCTTCTGGAGCTAGTGCAACAGAGTATACTTTAATGACAGGAGAAGGTTCTACAGGTTCTGCCGCAGCAGGTGTAACAAGCCAGGAAGCAATAGATAAAGCTACTAAGGCTCCTACATATCAGGTAGATATCTTGCCATATATTACTAAGGTAACTACAAGAATGTCTAAAAAGGATCCAACTAACCCAGAAGTTTACTCACGCACAGCAAAAGGACATTACCCTATTGCTTCTGATGAAACTGCAACTGGTAGTGTAGTTCTTCATGGTTATAACTTAGCTGCTTCTAATGCTGATGTAGATATTTCTTCAAGTATGGGAGACCGTGCAAGTGGAGCTTATGCATACCCAGTTTCTGGAACAATCACAACTATAAACAATATGAACAATAATGATGCTCATGGAGATTATGATTTGACTACAGAAGGACTTGCAGAAAAGACAAAAGTTGCAAATATGTACAACCGACAGCCAAATGCATCTACAAATCTTAAGTTGACTGATGATGTATATTTTGACATGTGGGAATTCAACAGTGATTCAGCAACTTCTGGTTCTGCTTTACGTTATCCTGTAATGCATATCAATCCATCAAATAACCAGATTGGTTTTGGATTTGTTCGTGGTTCTGACTCTGTTAGCTTCCCTGCAAACGGAAATTCTTATATCTGGTATCAGAAAAACCGAAAAGACTATATTGGAACAAACTTCGTATATGACTCAAATGGTGTAGCTCATAACGTTTCAATTGGTCTTGATGCACAGTTTGATACAGGTATTGCCGGTCGTATGTTGTATAACAACAGTAACTGGTATGCAGGAAACAATGGTAAGGATAGAATTAAACAGTGGGATAAACGATATTCTATTGCACTTGAAACAATTGGTATTCCTAACGGTGTTTATGTAAAGGGTGTAGAGACTAACGTTAGTGGTGGTATGGGAATTATTGATATTGACCGCTTTACCACACCTGCAATTGCTGCTTCTGCACATTCATCAGGAACCGCTGTTTATATCATGTACTATGATTCTGACCATGACCAGATACGCTTCCGATATGGAGAAGTTCCTTTGACTGGTGCTAATCGAACAGATAAACAATATGGTTTGTTAAATGATAGTAAATCTGAAGCACATAAACATAATGGTGTAAGTAACGGTGCTACAGATACAAAAATATCTGATGATCGTAGTAATCAAAATGATTCAAACGGATGGCAAAATTCATGGGGAAATGGCTGGGGTAATAATACTTATGATGTTAATTCAGATCATGGTATGTTCGAAGCAAGTAAGTCATACTATGCTCTTGTAACTGGTAAGTATTACAACCAGACAAATGATGGATTAAATGGTACTGCAGGAACGTTAAGAACAAACACTGGTAACAACGGAAGTGCATACTATGCTCTTGGAGTAGTTCCTGGAACCACTATGAACGATGATAAAGTTGTAATGATCTGGTTTGATCAGGTTGCTAATAAACTTATGTATATGTATCGTATGAATCTTGGTACAAATACAAATGCATCTAACAGAGATGCAAGTTCTAATGGAGTAACAAATGTATGGTCAAAACCAGAAGCAATCTATTCAGGTGCTCTTCAGGATTGTGTAATGTCTGTTGATATTAATGGTGGTATTCATATTGCAACATACGACCAGAATAATGCAAACCTCTTGTATATGTATAAGCAGACTTATAATACAACAGGTGTTGTTTCATGTGTTGTAGATGCTTACTCTCAGGTTGGTAACAAGCTTACAATTGATACAGCCTTAAATGCAGACAATAAGGTTGTTCCTTATATCAGTTACTTCGCAGAAGGTTTGAGCTCATTGCCAAAGCTTGCATATCTGCCAGATGGTATTACAACTACAAGTGCAACTACAATTGCTGCTTCTATCAAAAACGGTGCCGATGCCTCAACAAATCTGTTTACAGGCGACTGGGAAGTTTCAATGA
The DNA here is from genome assembly GCA_946537975.1 of uncultured Treponema sp. GTDB lineage: Bacteria > Spirochaetota > Spirochaetia > Treponematales > Treponemataceae > Treponema_D. Next base: position 13,778 of record CAMNGG010000233.1, read on the forward strand.
TTCCTACATCATCAAAGCTTCAAAGTGGAACTGGTTATAATGTAAGCATTGGAGTATTTAAGGACAAAACTACAGGTAAAGTTGGACAGGCATTTAAACCTGCAAAAACTACTGATGTTGTAACAGATCAGAATACACGCAAACGTTATGCCAACGGAACAACAGAACTTGTCCTTGGTTACTCAATCAAGAACAACGGTGTAGGTTACATCGAAACTGCAATGCGCAAGTAATTTCTAAAAATACACTCACCTTGTCAATTCCGGCAAGGTGAGTTATATTTAAAGCAGGAGGTATGAAAATGATTAATGTATTTATTGATGAATTTACACCATGCCTCAAAGATACTAAAACAGGTGAACTTGTACAGACAGAAGTTCTTCGTGTTGGTCGAAAATCATTCTTAAAAAAGTATAATGAAAAGAATGGCTGGTATATCAATTGGGATGAACTTCTTGACGACAATGAAGTTTATGCTCTTGTTGTAGAAGGTTCTGTAGATATTCAAGGTCTTGTTGCACTTCATAAAGATGACAATGCAAAAGCAGTATATGTAACATGGATGTGTTCAAGTCCAGAGAATAATCCACAAATAAATGAAGAAGTTAAATACAAAGGTGTTGGTGGACATTTATTTGCAATTGCAGCAAATAAATCTATAGAATGGGGTTATGATGGCATGATGTATGGCTTTGCGGCAACTGAATATCTACTTAAGCATTATATGGAAATGTTTGAAGCAGAATTCGTTGGAATACAACATCCATTTCACTTCTTAATTGACGAAGATCATGCGAAAAAAATAACGGAGGTTTACACTTATGAATGGACAGATGACAAGATATAAGGAAAGCCTTTCAAATACTCAAAAACCAATTCCTTTTAATGAGATAAAAGGA
>CAMNGG010000234.1 GCA_946537975.1 uncultured Treponema sp.
GATTGCTATTTCTCAACCCCCTTCTGTTTGAAATAATCAAAAAGATTTTTTGTTCCTTCATTAATTAAAGAAGACACTGCAACGCTGGTAATTGTCGCACCGGAAATTGCATCGAAGTTTTTGCCCACAGTAAATCCATCTTTTGCATTTTTTCCTTCAAACTGACCGTAGAAGGTTTTGCCGTTTGGAAGCTTAAAGGTCGGGTCATTTGCCTTAAGACCAAAACCAGGCGAATCTGTAAGCTTAAGGAATTTTAAACCTGTTACACTTCCGTCAGTTTTCATACCGATAAGGATTGAACCCTGGTCATAAGTAGGACCTGTAACCTGAGCCGCACCACCAACAATCTTGCCGTCTTTTTTGGCAACATAAATTTCATCAACTGTAATTGCACCTACAACTGGAGCTTTATAATCATTTACAGTTTCAAAGCTAAGGCCTGCATCCGGGAAAAATTCCTGCATTGCGGCACTGACCTTTTTTGCCTGATTATCTGCAATTTTTGGAGCGGTAAAATTATTTACCAGAGCAAGCAAGGTACAGGCAACAACTGCATAGGCACAAAGAACGAGGCCAAGCTTTATCATGCTCCAGGCATTTTCTTTTTTAGCAACTTCTGCCATTACTTTGCCTCCTTTGTATTTGAATCTGCATTAGCTGGTCTTCCGGCCTTTTTGCCGTAACCGTACTTGCGGGCTGTAAGATTATTAAGGAAAGGAGCAATGCTGTTCATAATAAGGATTGAGAACATAACACCTTCCGGGTAACCACCAAAGCGGCGAATCAGGAAGGTAATAAGACCGCAGCCAAAGCCGAATATGAGACGGCCTTTTTTAGTAAGAGGAGCTGTAGCATAATCAGTTACCATAAAGGTTGCTCCAAACAAAAGTCCACCTGTCATAAGACTCATAGGAAGATTTTCTCCGCCAATCAAAGAACAGACTGCTACAGTGCCAACCATTGCCACAGGTGCGCGCCAGTCGATAATGTGAGCCAGCAGCAGGAAGGCAAAGGAAATCAAAATCAGCAGGGTTGATGTTTCACCAATACAACCTGCTCTGTTTCCAATGAAATACTGCCAGTAAGTTCCGTCTTCTATTACAAAAGTTCCGGCCTTAATAGCAGATAAAGTTGTTGCTGAGGAAATTGCATCCATACCGCCAAGTGCCTTTGGAGCCATCCAGGAAGCACCCATGGCAGCCGGGAAGCTTAAGAACATAAAGGCACGGCCTGTCAAAGCAGGATTGAATACGTTAGAACCAATTCCGCCAAAAAGTCCCTTTGTAACAATCATTGCAACAGCAGCGCCAACAACAAAAATCCAGACAGGAGCAGTTGCAGGGCTAACCAGGGCCATCATAACGCCTGTTACACAGGCAGAAAGATTATTGATTACAACCTTCTGTTTTGTGACTTTCTGAAAGAGATATTCAAAGCATACACATGAAGCAACTGAAACGAGTATACGAATCAGCGCTGCTAGACCGAATAAAACAATTCCCATAATGACTTCCGGCAAAAGCGCAATCAAAACGCTTCCCATAATCATTGTGGTATTACACTTAAAATTAAAATGAGGGCTTGAAGAAACGTAGATTTTTTTGTCCATTACCTGCCTCCTTCGCTTGCGGCTTTTTCTGCTGCCGCCTTTGCGGCCTGGGCCTGGGCTTTTGCTTTTTCTTCTGCCATCTTCTGGCGGACAAGTCCTTTTCCAAGGCGGATTCTCTGAATAAGATTTACTTTGGCAGGACAAACAAAGGCACAGCAGCCGCATTCAATACAATCCATAAGACCAAAGCTCTTAGCCTTATCAAGATTTCCGGCTTTCAGCTCGCGGACAATCAGAGCCGGGCTTAATCTCATTGCGCACTTTGCAACGCAGGAACCGCATGAAATACACTGACTTTCTTCTTCGAGGAAGGTTTCCTTTTCTGTAAGGAAGGTAACTCCGCTGGTTCCCTTTGCAATCGGGAAATCTGCAGACATCATGGCAAAGCCCATCATAGGACCGCCGCTGATGATTTTTACAGCAGAATCAGGTCCTGCTTCTGTCGCTTCACTATCTTTAAGTTTGAAAACATCCGGCATAAGGTCGCTTACAATAGTTCCAACCGGTACACGAATGTTTACAGGCTTTTCAACAGCCCCACCGCTTATTGTAAGTGAACGCTCAATAAGCGGCATTCCAAGGCGGAAAGCATCGCTGATTGCACAGGCAGTTCCAACATTTGAAATTACACAGCCTGCGTCTGCGGGCAATTTAGCAGAAGGAATCTCGCGGCCGGTAGCTGCAGATACAATAAACTTTTCTGCACCCTGAGGATATTTTGTCTTTACCAGGCAGATAGAAATTGAATCGCTTAGGCCCGCATCAGAAATAGTCTTTTCAAGCTCCGGAATCAGATATTCCTTATTATCTTCAAGAACAATTACTCCCTTTGCGTGACCAGAGCCACCTTTTCCACCATTTACTATGTGAAGAATAATTGCAAGACCGTCTACAAGTTTAGACGGCTGTTCAAGAATTGTACGTTCATCGCAGGTCAAATATGGCTCGCATTCAGCGGCATTAATCAAAACATAATCAATTATTTTATCTGCAGGAGGATTCAGCTTTACATGAGCCGGAAAGGATGCACCCCCCATTCCGACAATGCCCGCTTCACGAACACGCTTAAGGGCATCCTCCTTACTGCATTCAAAAGGATCAATAACTGGCAGGAGACTTTCTCTTCCTGCATCATCAGCTTCAATAATAATACATGGCGCAGTACCGTTGCCTGTTACAAGACAGTTCTGTATTTTCTTAACTTTTCCAGAAACGGAAGAATGAACCGGACAGTTCATAAAGCCATCTCCGTTGGCAATAATCTGTCCTTTAGAAACTTCATCACCGATCGAAACGACCGGCTGATTTGGTGCCCCTCCCATTGTTACCGGAATTGTTACCGTTTTTGACGCAGGAAAGGCAGGAGTTACAGGACATTGATTGCTCAATTCCTTGTACTCTTTAGGATGGATTCCACCCTTAAATGTTTTTGCTCTCATAATTCTTCTATTATAAACTGAGAAAACGTAACTTGCAATATTTTGCTTTTCGTATAAATAACATTTTATTAAAAAAAATGTTTTCCTTTTTTTAAAGAATGGCTTTATAATTTTAATATGGGTAAGATTGATTCCATAAAAAAAATTTTGGGAATTGAACGCTATACAAAATATACAGGCGATTATTTTGACCGTTCCAATATCCGTTCCAGTTTATATGTATCTTCCGTAGTTGTTTTGCTTGAATTATGGATGATTATAAGTACCCTCTTTTTTCAATTTTTCGGAAATCTTAACCGTTCGAAAATCTGGCTTATAACTCATCTTTCCAGCTACGGCCTTCTTTTAATTTCAGCACTTACCCTTTTTATTTATTCACTGCTGCATGTAAAAAAAATCATAAAACGAAAAAAAGAATGGTTTGCAATACGACTTGTTTTCTCAATTATTTCTTTATGTTTTGGAATATATATATCTTATCTTGACTATTTAAAAGGTGAACAGTTTATCACACTTATGACAATGACAATTATTGTCTTCTGTTTTACGGTGTGGAGACCTCTATATTCAATTCTGATGCTGACCGGTTCCTATACTCTTTTCTTTATTTTATGTCACAACAGAATTCCCACAACCTATGCAACAAAAGTTAATCTTACTATTGTAATGATTATCATTCTTTTGAGTGCAATTAATGCATACAGGCAAAAGCTCAGCGAAGCACAGAAAGATGAAAGACTGGAACAGGCTCATGATATTCTTTTAAAGCTTTCGATAAGTGATGAAGTTACCGGTGTAGCAAACATGAATTACTTCCGTGGTCAGGCTTTTGAGCTTATGAATAAACCTGATATAACTCCATCCGACTACATTTATTTATATCTTGATATAGAGAATTTTAAGATGCTTAATCAGAAATATGGCTTTTGGGAAGGAAATACTTTCTTAAAAGATTTTGCAGAATTTCTGGGAAAGATTTTTAAAAATTCAATCGTTGCCCATTTTTCTAACGATAATTTTGTTGTCCTTACAAAAGACGAAAATATCAAAGAAAAAATCATGGATATATGTAAAAAGTTTTCAGAGTATAAATATGATATAAAGCTAGGCTTAAAGGTTGGTGCCTACAAACCGGAAAACAAAGATGTTCTACCTTTAATTGCCTGTGATCATGCCCGTTACGCCTGTAATTCAATTAAAAAATATTATAATCTTACTTATTGTTTATATGATAAAGATATGTCTCTTCTTTTTCAGAAAAAGCAGCATATCATAAACAATTTTGATGAAGCAATTAAAAATGAGTATATTAAGGTTTTTTATCAGCCGGTAGTAAATGCTTCAAGCGGAAAGCTTTGCGGTCTTGAAGCCCTTGCCCGCTGGCAGGATCCGCAATTCGGTTTTCTCTCCCCTATAGATTTTATTGAAACACTGGAAGAATATCATCTGATTCATAAACTTGATATGTTTGTTGTAGATCGTGTTTGTCGTGATATTAAAGATGCAAAACAAAAAGGAAGGAAAATTATTCCTACATCCTTAAACTTTTCGCGACTTGATTTTGATTCTCTTAATCTTGCCCAGGAAGTTGCTGATTGCCTTGAAAAATACAATATCGATAAAACAGAGATTCACATTGAAATTACCGAAAGTACCCTTTCTGAAGATGATGAAAAATTAAAGGCAGAATTAAAAAGCTTACGGTCTCACGGTTATGCCCTCTGGCTGGATGACTTTGGTTCCGGATATTCAGGCTTAAATGTTCTTAAGGAATATGATTTTGATTTGCTTAAAATCGATATGAAATTCCTTTCTAGTTTTGAGGTGAATAAAAAATCTCATCAGATTTTAAAGAACGTTATAAATCTGGCAAAAGACCTTGGAATGCAGACTCTCGCAGAAGGTGTTGAAAATCAGGAACAATATGACTTTCTGCGGGAAATTGGCTGTGAAAAGCTTCAGGGCTACCTTTTCAGCAAGCCAGTTTCAGGACCTGAGCTTGAAGCTAAGCTTGATGACGGCAGCTTTGTAATAGATTAAGCTCTGCTTTTAATCTGCTCGGCTATTTTCTTTACATCCTGAATCTTACCCTTCGCTGCTACTAGAAGAGCATCATCACTATCAACGATTACGACATCATCAAGACCAATTGTGGCAATAGTGCGTTTTCCGCCGCGTATATAGCTTGAAGTTGTATCGAGAGTAATTACATCTTCACCCTTTATAACATTCTGATTTTCATCTTTTTTACTGATGTCATAAAGAGCAGACCAGGAACCAACATCATCCCAGCCGGCATTGAGTTTTACTACACGACCTTTATTTGTTTTTTCCATAACGGCATAGTCAATAGAATCACCCTTTATCTTACCGAAAGCTTCTTTATCAAGGCGTATAAAGTCTGTTTCTACGGTTGCTTTTTCAAAAGCTTCAATTGCCAGAGCGGCCATTTCAGGATTATGGATTTTGAGTTCTTCAAGGAATGTTTCAGCCTTAAATACAAACATTCCTGAGTTCCAGGCATACTCTCCGCTTGCGAGATATTCCTGAGCTTTTTCAAGGCAAGGTTTTTCTACAAATTTTTCGAGAGTAAACGCTCCGTCAAGAGAGGCATTTTCTGAGTCTGACGAAGAGGCGGCCTTTACATAGCCGTAACCAGTTGCGGGGAAAGTTGGAACAATTCCAAAGGTTACAAGGTAGCCTTTCTTTGCATTTTCAGCGGCTGTAAGTACTGCCTTCTGAAAGGCTGGAATATCAGCTATAACATGATCACTTGGAAGTACTACTACTACAGCCTCTTTGTCCTGCTTCATTGCGGCACAACAGGCGGCGGCAATTGCGGGAGCAGTATTTTTTGCCATAGGCTCAAGTATGATTGTTGGTGTGGTGCTTGTGTCTGTCGAAACTACATCTGATAAAATTTCACCAATCTGCTGGGCAACCATAAAGCGGTGGCCTTCTCCACAGGAAATAACAGGTGCGCCTAATTCAAGTCCTTTTAGACGAAGAAGAGTTTCCTGAATCATTGTTCGTTCACTAACGAGTGGTAAAAACTGCTTTGGATGATCGCCCCATGAAAGAGGCCATAGACGAGTACCGGCTCCACCGGAAAGAATTACTGGAATTAACATTTTATTAATATAGTATAAAATTTTAATAATTGCAAACTTTCAATTGAGCCGCGAACTTCCTTTCAGTTTTTCAGGTTGTTTTGTACAAGATGATGAAGGTGCCCACGGACTTTTTTTTAATAATTAAATTACCAGAATTTTAATTCATTAAATAACTTCCTCTGGATATCATAGATTTCTTTATAATCAGCTTCAGTAAAATTTGTATATCTTTCCTGTACAGAACCAACTCCGGTTGAATGCCCCAGAACAGAAGCAACTTTTATTGGATTGATATTGTTGGATAAAAGATAGGTGTTGTAAAAATGTCGCCAGCAATGAAAACAATAACCACGTTCTTTTTTACGTTCCGGAATATTTGCATTTAATACCTTACGGAGACTGTCAGAAGCTTTGGTTGCTCCTACATCAAAAAAAACATAATCATCAGGACTTTCTATAATTTTATCTGAAAGCAATTTATAGAGTTCAGGACAGATTGGAATTTTTCGAGCTTCTTTTGTTTTTAATGGTCGTAATGCACCTCGTAAATACTGGTCTCTTAAATCAATGTAATTGGGTTTAATATTTTCTTTACGCAATGCATTTATTTCAGATAATCTCAAACCGGTAAGAGCAGCAACAAAATTAAAAAGACGCTGAGATTGATTAACCCATCTACATTCGCTTAAAACTTTTTTTGCATCATCAAAAGTAAAAGCATATCTTACAGCAGCGTTTTTCATCAGCGGTTTTATTCCTGTTAAAGGGGATGAGGAAAGAAGACCATCAGACTGGGCAACATCGAAAATAATTTTTAATACAGACAGAATATTATTCACACTTTTAAAAGATAATTTTTTTTCTTCTAAAAGATGGATTCTGAATTTCTTTATATCTGTAAGTTTGATAAGTGAAAGCTTTTTATCTCCGAAATATGGAAGCAGATGGAGACGAACAGTTGATTGTAATTTTTTCAAATACAAAGGACTAAGAGCCGGATGCTCTGGAGTTCCAGATGCAAGCTTATCATGAACCCAGATTGAATCAATATCAAAAAAATGTTCGGCATAATTTTGAAATGTAACGTTTGAGTCAGATAAGTTATTTTCCTTTGCCAGCAGTAATTCACAGAAGTGAATTGCGGCCTTTCTTGTTTTACAGCCTGTACTTTTTTCCGGTGTAAATGTTCCATCAGAATTGTAAATCTGGTAGTAATAGATTGACTTTCCCGATTTGAGACTTCGTTTGTAAATAAAAAAATAATTTTGCATTTTGTGCTCCTTAAAATAAAAGTTTAGGAGATGGTAACATTTAATGTTTGATTAGTGGAATAAAAAATTGTTTTTTAAATAATAAAAAGAAAATTATAAACGAAGAAATACCCGCGCATAACATACTCCTTAACGAAAAATTTTATGTAAGGAGTTACTGTCATTTTACTGTCACCCGGTTAAATGAAAAAAGCTAAGTCTTTATATTGTAAGGACTTAGCTTTCTAAAATTAGAGCGGATGAAGGGAGTCGAACCCTCGTCATCAGCTTGGAAGGCTGAGATAATAAGCCGTTATATGACATCCGCAAGTGATAGTTATAATATATAGATTTGCTTACTTTTAGTCAATGGCTAAAATGTAAAAAAATAAAAAAAGTCCCGCAAATGCAAAACTTTAAGCCCCGTCTTTGCGGCAGTACTTCGGCAGTACAGCTATTGCACAATACTCGAACAATAACTGTACTATTACCGCAATCCGGAACTTTTCTATGAACTTAATTATAAATCAATCTTAAACCTATTTAATTTCAATGATAAGATCATTTAAAGGTTTTAAATAATTATATATAAAAAATTAAATGAAAACAAATAATTTTCATTTAATAAATTTAAAATCTGCCTGTCCCTGATTCATAAATGTTTGAATCTTTGATTTTTTCGGCTTTATGTTTCCTGAAAACCATCTGATATCACTGGCATATTCAGAAGCAACATATTCTGCATTATGATTCAATTCAACTATTTCAGATTTTCCAGTTGCCGTTGTGCGAGAGATTGCTCCATAAAACTTTATGATATCTTCCGCAACCTTAAAGAGGCTTTGCATATTTTTTTCTATAAATAAATCTTTAAGAAAATCAAGTTGAAGTTTTTCTATTAATTTATGTTCACAGCAATTTTCATAATCTTTATTCAAAGCAAGCTTTCTTTCATAAAATATCTCAAGCAATTTTGTTCCATTTAATCTTAGACATTTGCATATAGAATTAAACCAAGGAACGGCCCTTCCCTCATTATAAAAAATGGAACAGGCCTTTGACAATTTTTCAAGTCTTTCCATTTCTCCTACCTGCAATTCTTTATTTTGAATCACGTGATACGGAGGAGTTTTTTGATATTTTAAACCAAGCTCATCTGCCCTGTCATACAAATCAGTTCCTGGTAGTACAGACAAACAAAATACTTCAAGATTATTTGGATATAAAGAAAATGCAAAATCCATTCCATTTCTGAAAGAAGAAAAAGTTTCGCCGGGAAGACCAAAAATTAAATCTAATCCAAAAGTTACACCCTCTTCATTTAAGACAGAAATGCCTTTTAAAAATTTCTTTTTATCCCAGGGCCGGTTTAATGTTTTAAGAACAGATTCATTTGCGCTTTGTAAACCAATTTGTAAAGAACATGGAATTTTTGTAAATTCTCGTGCAAGCTCGCGGTCAATAAATTCTGCCCGGGCCTCGAAATAATAAAAGGTATCAGGAGTTTTTTCTCTGATAAGTCTTAATATTTCAACAGCCCTTTTTTTATTAACATTGTAAGTTGGATCAAGAACAAAAATCTGAGGTATTTTTTTTCGTGAAAACAATTCCAGCTCAGTTTTTATTCTTTCCATTGGGAAAAGTCTTACAGTTTTTTCTCCCTTCGATTCATAACAATAAGAGCATTTAAAAGGGCATCCTCTGGCAAGCTCCCATAATGCTCCCTCATAATCTGAAGGATTTATAATTCCATCAAGATAAGGGGAATTAAGCAAAGATAAATCAGGACTTTCAGAAATAATTACATTATCAACTTTCTCAGACTTCAGAATTTTACTTATAATTTTCGGAACAGAAGTTTCTCCTTCACCACTAACTGTAAAATTGAACTCTTTATAAAATGAAGGATGAGCCGTTATTTCCGGACCACCCGCAATACAAATACAATTATTCTTTTTTAGTATTACTGCTGCTTTCTTTAAAATATCCACATTCCAGACAAAAGTACTTATACAGATAATTGCCTTACGACCATTAGTTAGTTTTAAAATTTCATCAGAAACATATTTAGCAATGTATTGATTTGTATTTTCCCCGGAATGAGACCTTAAAATGTTTTGTATATCTTTATCTTCAAGACTAAATACTTTTAAGCTTACAGAACAAAGATCCTTCGTTTCAGAATTATTCTTTATTGCGGAGGCAATACAAGCCGCTCCTAACGGCAAAGCCTGTGGAGATTTTTCTATTAATAAAGTCGTACAAATTACAGGAATTTTCATGAATATATTCTGGGCGTTACCGTCCGCTTCGCGGCCGGTCGCGCTTTGCGGGGTTCCGCTATCGCTCCATACTGCTGACGCAGTACCGCTTCGCGGCCCCTCCAATCGCTAACGCATTTTTATTTTCCTTCCTTCACATATTTATCCAGCTGAACATTTGCCACATTTACCTTCTGAACAACACAAGGTCCGGCCACACAGCCACCCTCGCAGCTCATTACCTCAACCAGATTTCCATCTCCTTCTTTAGCCACAACCCTGCCCGCCTGGATATCACCATAATAACGAAGCTTTTTCATACCATCTTTATTAAGCCCGTTAATCACGTCTAACTTTAAAATTGAAGGATCAGCCAGGCGACAGCGTACAGCCTCAGCTACACCACCGCTTCTCGCAAAGGCACGGCCACTCGCACTAGGAACCTCACTCTTCTCAACAGCTTCAAGCTTACCAACCTCAATTCCTTTAGCTTCAAAAAATGCCGAAAGCTCTTCCGCCGTAATTACATAATCAACAAACTCGTCATCAAAGCCTTCCCGTCTCTTCGCAAGACAAGGCCCAACAAACACAGTCACACACGAAGCATCATCTTTTTTAGCAAGCTCTGCTGTGTAATGCATAGGACTTCTTGTTTCACTAACACATGGATCAAGATCCGGAACATGAATATGCACCGCCCTCACATAAGCCGAACAGCAGGAAGTAGTCATCAGCTTATCCCCGCGCTCCATACGCTCAGTAAACTCAGCCGCCTCGCGGTCCGCAGTAATATCAGCCCCGGCCGCAACCTCGTAAATGTTAGTAAATCCTAACTGCACCAATCCCTTTTCAAGCTGACAAGCCGAACACTTAAACTGAGAAGCAATCGAAGGTGCATACATAACACTCACCTTACTTCCCTTCATAATATGTTTAATTACATCCACCAGCTGACTCTTATCCATCATCGCGCCAAAAGGACATTCCGTCATACACTTACCACAGTAAATGCATTTATGAAAATCAATAACCTCATGACCGTCTTCACCCTTTGAAATAGCTCCAACCGGACAAGCCGCCTCACAAGGCACCGTAATTTTAATAATCGCATGATATGGACAGTTCTGCTCACAAATACCACAGTGAATACATTTAGCAGCATCAATATGAGCATGGTGAATAATATGAATAGCTTTCTTAGGACAGTTCACCATACAAGGCCGCGCAAAACAGCCCTGACAGGCATTAGTAACCATAAAGTTCTGTTTTACACAGCCGTTACAGGCTTCATGCAAAACCGTAATCATAGGCCAGGTCGGTTTCTCCCTTTCAAGAGCCTCCTTCGCATAATCATCCAGATCATTAATATCATTATAATTTTCAACAGAAATCCCCATACGGGCCAGGATTCTCATACGAAGCAGTTCCCTGTCATGGTAAATACAGCATCCAATCGGCTGCGAATTAGCAGGCCTCATTTCCGTAGGAATTTTATTTATTTTCCGACTATCCAGTTCACCCGCCAGCTGAAGCTTAGCGATTCTAACCAGAAGCTCACGTTTTACATTTGCGGCATTATTATTAATATTCATATCTTCTATTATATAGCATTTATATAGATGGGGGAAGAATCCCCCTCGCTCCAAAGTCCTCACTCACTTCGTTCGCTCCGGTCTTTTCCGCTACCCCCTCTCCTAGGGGGAACCAGCAGGCTGTTTCCCCCTAAAACCCCTTTCAATTTCAGTTTTTTTGTTTGCTCTATTTCCATTCATAAACTATAATAAGGACCATGCAGACACCTTCAATAAACAAAAAATTCTACCCATCAAAAGAATTTTTCAGAAACCTTCCGATTCGTGAACAGGAACAGCTTTCCCTGTTAATCGGTTCAAACCTTGTTTTCATACTGCTTTTTGCAATTTTTGGAATCACCCTTTTTATTTTTAAATACTACATTATTGGCGCAGGAAGTCTTTTTCTTCTTGCCTTCTTCCTTACCTCTCTTCTTCTTATTAAAAAGTCTCATATTCATATTGCGGCCTGGACAACCACCTGTGCCATTTTACTTGTAAGTGCAATAGAATGTTATGGGGCTCCCTTTAAGGTTTCAAACTTTCTTCCATACAGAGATTGTTGTTTTATCTGTGTAATGACAGTCTGTAACTATGTAATATCCTTACGCCGCAGGCAGCTTTTTGCTTTCTGCTGGGGCGGACTCTTTATCTGGTTTGCCGCAAATGTATTAATATATCAGCCTCTTTATAAAGAAAGTCCTTCAACTGCCGCCATGAATATTATCATCTGTTCAATGGGAATTATTACAACAAATCTCTGTATTCTTCTATATAATAGATTTACAAACAAGGTAATTTCACGTGCAGATGAAAATGAAAAGAAATCTTCCCTTGCATTAAATAAGATTTCCAATGTCATTATTGAAACAGCTGAAGGACTTAATATTGGCCAGCAGCTCTCTGCCTCTACCGCAAAAGCCGCAAACAGTGTAGAAGAAATTGGTAACCTGTATAATTATATTAACAGTGAAACAACAAGTCTAAGTACCGAAGCCGTTACAATTAAAGATTCCAGCTTCCAGATTAATGACAAAGCAGATCAGATGAAAAAGAGCGTTCAAAATCAAAGCGAAGCAATTTCTTCGACCTCTGCCGCCCTTAACGAAATGTCTGCAAGTCTCACAAATATAAGCAGTATTGCAAATGACCAGAGATCCGGTATGAATACTCTTGTAAACAACCTGGATTCCCAGATGAAACTCCTTCATAATCTTGTATCCGATATGATGAAGGTAAAGGAATCGTCTGATAAGGTGTCTACTTTTGTAGAAGCTGTTAATAAGATTTCTGCCCAGACTGGTCTTCTCGCAATGAATGCTTCTATTGAGGCAGCCCATGCCGGAACTCTTGGTAAGGGCTTCTCAGTTATTGCTCAGGAAATCCGTAAGCTTTCAGAAGAAACAACAAAAAATGCCCAGAAGATTACAGATACTCTGGAAGAAAACGAAGCTATAGTAAATACAACCTCAGAATCTGTACTTTCCTTTTCTGAATATACCAAAACAATTACAAATGAACTTAGAAAAACAATCCGCGTAATGGAAGAAATTCTTTCCGGTGTTTCAGAAATTGATACAGGAACCCGGGATGTAATGAATGCCTTGAACCAGATAGTTGATGATGCAAATGTTAATACCCGACTGGCAGAAGGAGTTGCCGGTGAAATCATTCAGCAGAACTCTGCCCTTCAGAATATTTCAAACGGAACAGAACAATTGCAGCAAAAGGTTAGCAGTCTTGAAGGTCTATTGTCTAACATCCGGGATGCTATAGCAGAAATAGACAGTAATGCCTCCGCAAATGAAGCAGTTGCCGCAAAAATCTCTGGAGCACTCTGCTAAATCCTCTACAAAATCTATTAACAAAAAACGTTTAATAGATTATAATAAAAAAGATAATCAGGGGATTTTCGTCAAAATTTTCTGACTCAACTTTTCACAGTATATTTATTTTAGGAGACTTTATATGTCAAGAAAAATTACAATCATCGGTGCAGGACAGGTTGGTTCTACTGTTGCCTATGCCCTTACCTTGAAGCAGATTGCTTCAGAAATCGTTATCATCGATATCATTAAAGAAAAGGCTATGGGAGAGGCAATGGATATCCGTCAGGGCACTCCATTTATCGGCCCTGTTTATGTTCACGACGGTGATTATGAAGATGCCAAAGGCTCTGATATCGTTGTATTTACTTCTGGTGTTGGTCGTAAGCCTGGACAGTCTCGTCTTGACCTTACACAGACAAACGTTGATATCACAAAGTCTGTTATCCCTCAGATTACAAAAGCTGCTCCTAATGCTCTTTATGTTATCGT
>CAMNGG010000235.1 GCA_946537975.1 uncultured Treponema sp.
CCGGTTTTTGAAGAGATTTTAGATACAGGAGGGGAAAGCCTTCCCCTCGCTCCAGCCACGGTGGAGGCGGTAGTTTCGACAGGCTCAACCACCGTCTCCACCGCGTCTTCCGCTACCCCTTCTCCTAGGGGCTCTGCCCCTAAGACCCCGCCTTTATCGCTCTTAGTATAAACCACAATCAAAGGCTCTTTACAGTTTTCAATAAACTGGCGGTCCTCATCATTCATTCCCTGAGTTCCGTCCACAAGATACAAAACAACGTCTGCATCGTGTACCAGGCTGCGGCTTATTTCCACACCCTGGGCCTCTATACTGTCGGAGGTTTCACGCAAACCCGCGGTATCAAAAAGCCGCACCGGAATTCCGTTTATACTTGCCCAGCTTTCAAGCCAGTCTCGTGTAGTTCCTTCTATATCACTTACAATGGCCCGCTCTTCCTTAAGAATCGCATTAAAAAGCGAAGATTTCCCGGCATTTGTGCGGCCGGCAAGTACAACCCGCGCTCCATCCTGATAAAGCTTTTCGCCCCGCCAGGAATCTGCAAGGGCCTGAAGTCGGTTCGCCGCCAGCTCTATGTCGCTGCGGTCAAAGGAGTCGGCTATGGTTTCCTCGTCTTCGGGGTATTCTATTTCAACCTCAATGGCGGCGAGAGTATCTATGATTAATTTTTTGATTGAGTCGATTTCTGAAAACAGCCCGCCAGCAAGACGACCCGCTGCATGAGAGCGCGAAACATCAGTGTGGGAATCAATAATTTCTTTTACAGCCTCGGCCTTCGTAAGGTCTGTCTTTCCATTTATAAAAGCCCGGAAGGTGTATTCTCCGCGGTTTGCCTGGCGAAAGCCGCTTTTAAGCATAAGGTTCTGTACAGCCATTACAACAGCAGGACCGCCATGACAGAAAATCTCCACCATGTCTTCGCCGGTAAAGCTTTTAGGAGCCCGGTAGACAGCCAGCATTACTTCGTCGATTTTGGTGGTTTCGATACACCCGCTTTGCGGGCACTCAACCACCGGAGCCTGAATCCAGCCGTAAACCAATGTATTGCCTGCCGCTTCCAGCAGCGTCTTCGGTCTGCTGAATACCTTGCTCACCAGTTCAATGCAGCCCTTGCCTGACACCCGGACAATACCCAGTGCGGCAGGAGCCAGTGCTGTTGCGATTGAGGAAATTGGTTCTTCTGGTGTGTACTGATTTGGTGTCATTCTCTGCCCTCACACCGGCTTACGGCATAACCTTAAGGAATGGACGGAATACTGTTGTCTCTTCTTCCCGGTAAGGATACAAAATACTGTCGAGCACAGAAACATCAGAATCTACATAAAGAGGCTTCATTTTATCACCAATGGCAGGCTTACGGAATTCAGGGCTTGCCTCGGCGGTGGTTCCTATAAAAGGCTCGGTCGGGCTTATGTCTGGTGGTGTTGTTCCATATTCTCCTGAATTGTTCCAGCACATATAACCGCGGTCCAGCGAATCTCGTACTCCAAAGAACTGCTTCTTTATATAATCAGAATCATAATAAAGTCTGTCGTAGCTTACATTCAGATAGAAGGACTGAACCCACGGGCGGATAATTGCACGGTTGCGGCAAAGTACTGTGTTACGGAAGGAACCGTAATAATATATGCGGTAAGTTCTGTCCGCAACCGGAGCATAATTCAAGAAGGTCTGCTCAAAGTGGCTCGGATAGAACATAGGGCCAATTACATCAACATACTCTGCCAGCATTTCTGCATCCTGTCCTGTACGGGTACCAGAGCGATACCAGCCGTTTGCACCATAAATATCAATTCCAATTGGAGCCTGAATATTTGCACGGGCATATGAAAGGAAGGATATCAAAGCTGATTCTTTGTCCATGCCCTTATCCTGCCAGCGGTACTGAGCGTTATAAAGATTGAGTCCGTCTGTCGGGAAGCGGATATAATCAAACTGTATTTCGTCAAAGCCACGGGCAACGAGTTCTTTTGCGATTGCAACGTTGTATTCCCAAACCTCTTCTGAATATGGATCTACCCACTGTTCATCATAATAAGAAGTTTCTTTGCTTCCGGTTGGCTGCTCATTTTCATCAAGAACATCATCATAACCTTTTATTCCGAGCCAGGGTTTGTTAAGCTTTTTATCCCAGACTGCATACATTCCGTTTTTATATTTTGAAAGTGAACGGTCCTTAAAGGTTACTATGCGGGCAACCAGATATATATTTTCGTTTTTGAATTCCTTTATGAATTTATCTAGGTCTTTAATTGCATAACCTGAGGTTGAACATTTCTCGAGTACAAGCGGATCATGTGAGTCGTAGCGCAGGTAGCCGTAATCATCCTTCATATCTATTACTATGCTGTTCATATTACGGTCTTTTACAATTTTCTTAAATTTTTCTACGCCCTCGGGGAAGCTGCACTGGTAAGCTGAGGCATAAACACTTTTGCGGCCATTTGCAATTTCGGCATAAGGAGAATTTACTGTTCCAGGGTAAAGAAGCCAGAGCTCGTTGAGCTGAAGTCCGCGGGCAAAGCCGCTGCGTGACTGAGGTATCCAGGCGGTATTTATCATTCCCGGCACTGCAGAAAAGGCATCGTGCCAGTCGCGCTCCTGACTTGGGGTTCCCGGGCTCTGCAGGGAATCAAGATCTATTGCCCCAAAGCCTTCGAGTTTTGTATAAAGTAAAACATTGTCTATTGTTGTAAGTCCGTCTGTTACATCAGTCGGCTCTGAGCCTGTAAAAATGAGCTCTGCCTGTTTTTCCTGCCAGTTGAGGCGATAGATTCGCGGCATATAGGTTTGTGAGATATAGATTTCTGTATAAACTGAGCCGTCTGCATTTGTACGCACTACGGGCAGAATATCTGCAATTTCATCCGGCGAAGTAAGTGAAGGCATTTTTTCAAAGCCGGCATCTATATCTGTCCAGGCTGGCTTTGGCTTATCCGGTAAAATATAAGAAAGTCCAAATATCGGATGTGCCATAAAAACTATGGTCTGGCCTTCGAGGTATGCCACGGCTACTGCCTTTATGCCCGGTGAATTTTTACTCATAGAACCAAGGTCGTTCCAGGTAATACCACCGTCTCTGCTGAAGAATACACTGTCTTTTGTTGCTGTAACTACTTCATTATGATTAAGGGGATTAACGGCAAGGTCTTTAAGCTCCTGTATCTGGAGCGAAAGAGTTTTCTGACCTTCCTTAAAGGTTTTGATGGTAAGGAAAGGCAGGCCTGTATCGCGCTCTTCAAAGCGTTTGAGGTCTTCGGAGTAAAAAATACCCTTTTGTGTGCGCATAAGCCAACCGGTATTTACACGCAGAAGCTGATCTACACGACCTTCTGTCCAGACAGGTATTGCGGAATTTCTATTGGTTACTCGGAATAATCCGTTATCTGACCCTACAAGAAAAACTTCACTTTCGCCCTCGCCTTCCTGTGAAACTACAGGATTTTTTTCTGGAAGGCGGTAAAGCGGCTTTACTTCATCTGCAAAAGCAAGCGCTGTTAAAAAAAACAAAGAGAGTACAAAAAAAGATTTTTTCATACTCTCTTTATCGGCAAAAATATTGAAATTCTATACTATCCAGTACGACAAAAACAAGTCGGCAAGCACAGCTTGCCTCTGAGCCATTCTTTCGATGAACCTAAAATGGCCCGCTGTCGCAGCCCATTTTTTAACGGTTCTTCGATTATAGGCTTATACTATCTTATCAAGAGCCTCTACAACTTCCTGATCATAGAAACCAGACTGCTCTTTAAGGGTATTAATAGCCGATTCCTTATCCATTGCACCGCGATAGCTTCGCTTACTTGAAAGTGAAACATAAGATTCTGCTACACGAATAAGGCGGGCTATCTGAGGAATATCATCTCCCTTAAGGCCATTTGGATATCCGGTTCCATCAATATTTTCATGATGCTTCATAGCGGCATCTTCGAATACACTCCAGTACTTCTTTGGAACAAACTCAAGATGCTTCTCAGCAAGATTTACGTGTTCCTTCATTGCCTGTTTTTCTTCTTCTGTAAGCTGAGTTGCTACAAGAAGATCCGGGTCAATTGCAAGGAAGCCTGCATCGTAAATCATAGCGGCACAGAAGTTGAGCATTGCCATTCCCTGTGGAAGTCCCAGCTGAATAGAAAGCTTATATACAAGCTCTGAAACGTTCTTAGAGTTATTTTTACGACCGGTTACATTATCAATCTGCTGGCCTATTTCCTCACACTTTACAGCAAGCTGCTTAAGCTCTTCTTCATCTTCTTCTGAGAAGGTTACATCCGGAAGTGCCGCTGCCGGAGCCCAGGTAGAAGAACCTGCAATTCTGAGAGAAGGGTTTCCGCCATAGATATCTGTAATACCACCAAGCATAAGACGGTTTGTCTGGCTCTGATTTGCAGCAAGCATTTTGAAAGCCTGTGCATACTGTTCCTGCTGGAACTGATTTGCCTTTGCAGCCTTCTTAATGATTATCATAATCAAAAGAACAAGGAATACAATTACAATTGCAATACCAACAATTGAGAAAATCAGAACGCGTGTAGAGCGCTTTGTTTCCTTTGCAGTTTCAGTAAATGAAGTACCAATGTTTTCAAGGGCCTGCTTCATTTCCTGCTGGCTCTGCTTTGTTGCTTCGGCCTGCTCTTTTGCAGCGGCAGACTGCTGTTTAATAGCCTCTGCCTGTTCCTTCACTGCGGCAGCAGTCTGTTCTGAAGCTCTCTTCTGAGCTTCCATAGACTCCTGCTGAGCTTCAAAGCGCTCCTGCTCTACTTTACGCTGAGCAGCAGTTTCTGCCTTCTGGGCAGCCTTTTCTTTATTTTCCTGCTCCTGTTCAATCTGTTTTACAAGCTTTTTAATAGAAGCATTTTCGATATTAGGATACTTTTCGAGATTTGTCTTGATATCGATAAGTGCCATATCATCATAATTCTGCTGAAGATTCTGCAGCTTTACCTTGTAAACGGTCTGTGCAAAATAAAGAACATTTGTCTGAGAATCTTCATCTTTTGAAACTGCCAGCGCCTGGTTTACATACTTGTAAGCATCTTCAATGTTTCCATCTTCATAAGCTTCATTTGCCTTATCCAGAAAGCGTACAGCTAAATCTGTAGTTGCCGCAAATACCTGAGCAGTGAAGAATACCACTAACAATGTAACTGTAATTTTCTTAAGCTTATTTAACAACATTTTCCACTCCAATAGCCAAAATTAAGCTAGCTCTGTTTTCCATTCCTTCGTCCTTAAGGAAGAACTTATCTTTAAGTCCAAGATTTATATTTAATTTAACCTTCTCCAACTCGGCAAAAGGAATCATTATATTCATTGCGGCTCCGGCGGCAGCCTTTATATCACTGAAGAAAAGATGTCCTGCAAGCCAGTCGGCTCCAAGATCTATTCTTGCCGGGCCTATAGCAAACTGCTGCAACTTTATTCCCACAAATGGAGAATAGAAGTTATCAAGCACAGCCTTTGTTAATGGTGCCTTTTCCGATTTACCTGTTATAATAGCATTAAATCCAAGTCTAATAAACAGATTTTTCGAAACTTTTGCAAAAGCATATTTTACGGCCGCTTCTGCATCTACAAGCACCGGAACTGTTTTTTCAGGAGGTGCGCCTATTGCGAGGAACTGTGCACCACCAAATACATCTATTCCCAGAACATCCTTGTTTTCCATTCCATATTCATAAGCAAAATCAAGTGAAACTCCATAATGGAAAGAAGAGATTTCTGATTTTTTATCCATGAGCCAGACAACATCTGCCATACCAAGCTTAAGCTTCCAGTTGATACTTGTGAGCTTTGTTTCTTTTCCAGAAAGGTATACTGCACCGCTGGAGGTTTGTGTAGCGGCTACATATTCTTTTTCAACGTTACCACGCTGCTTTTCCTTTTCCATCTGGATTCTTGCAAGCTCCAGTTCCTTCTGATGCTCAAGCTCGGCTTCGTGCTTGCGCTGAATATCATAAGCATCGGAAATTACACTGTACATTTCAACTGCTTCTTCATTATCAAGATTATTCTCAATAACTACAAGAATAGCAGCCATTGCAAAATCATATTCGTTATTTACAATAAGGCGCCTGATTTTCTTCTGGGTGTAATTTTCCATCAAATAGTAATACTTATCATTTACATTCTTTGAAAGTACACTATTTAATTTCACATCATCCTTAGCAGAAAAGCAGGAGTCTATTTGAGTGTATACAGCACTTACGTATTCCTCCAGGGCAAAGAGCCTGCTGGAGAAAAAAACTATCAGGACTGCTAACGATATTATTTTTATTCTTCGTCCAAACATCTTAACTCCTTTGCCTAGAAGATATTCGTTCTGAATCCAACTGCTAATTGAGGGATCAAACTCTTGATGTCTGTTCCCGCAACGTCGGTAGGAATAAACCATAGAGAGCCTTCTGTATAAAGCGAGAAGGAACTGAAGGCTTTTACATTCTGCAGTTTAACCTTAGGGAATTCTATCTGCATAAGCAGTGAAGAAAGAATCTGAGACTTTCCACTGTTTGTCTGAGTAAAGAGAGCAAACTCTGCACCAACTGCAAACTGTGCATAGAGCCAGTCCCAGTCGTGTCCCAGGAAGAAGCTGAATGGCAGGGATGCGACGTTTGCAAGAATCTTAAGGCTGGCAATATTTCCTCCGTAACGCATTTCAGTCATATCCAGCTTGAAGAACTCAGAAACTGCATCTCGCTGCTGCTGTGTGAACTGTCCGTATGAAGCCTGTACCTTTACAATATCATCAAAGAAGGTAAGTCCGGCACCAACCGCAAAGAGGCTTGCACCCCAGAAGCGGAAGTCTAAATAAAGTCCCTGGATGAATGAAGGAACCTCATAAGCAGCCTTATCACCCTTACGAAGAGTTACTGTCACATTGCTAAGCTCTACATCATCATTTGAAAGACCCGAAGCATTGAGCACCTGATTGTAACGGCCTCCGTTTGTAGGAGCAATAAGACGAATTGAAGGAGCTGTATTATCTACCTGAATAATTGTTCGGGTGATTGCAGTTTCTCCATTCTTCATTGTTGCCCTGATAAGGAAGAAGTGGTAGCCTTCTGAAATATCCTGATTTTCGATACGGTACATCCACTTTTCATTTTTAGAAAGCTCTGTAAAGGTTTTTCCGTTATCGAAGCTTATTTCAATTTTTGCAACCTTTTTAGCTGCGGTTGCATCTTTCTGTTCCTTGGTTGCTTCCTTAGTTCTTGAGAAGAGGAGCTCATCTTCGCTGATTGAATAGCCGGCCTGTCCCCTAATGTAAGGGCGGTTTATAGCAAAGTCTCCGTAAGTAAAGTTGTCTATAGTAATCCATGGTCCAATTGGGCTATAGGTGATGCTCTGTTCGCGTGAACTTACAACCTTGCCGGTAGAAAGAACTGAGTCTACACGGTACTTGTGAACACCTTCCTCTATATTTTCCGGTCCAAGATCGAACTTAAAGAAGCCGCAGCTTGTGAGGGTTGTTTCAGAAATCTGTTTTCCGTCAATATAAAGAATCAGCTGAGTTATCTCGTTTTCTGATTCTGCCTGTCCGTAAACTGTAAATACACCATTCTTATGCTCTCCCTCGAGAGGATAAAGAATGTCGATAGTTGCGGGCGCAATATTCTTTTCAAGGTGAATGTTGCGGCTTACATTTGTAATATTACCGGCCTTGTCTTTTCCGGTAAGCTCTACGTTGTAGAAGCCGTCCGGAAGATCGCGCATATCAATTGTTTCACCAATAATTCGGTCAATCTTAATCTGGCGGATTTCCGGCTTTGTACCCTTTTCGAGGTTACGGATTGTGATAAAGAGCTCTGTAACTTCTACGTTATCAAAAGTATAACCAGAGAAGAAGAGCTGGCCTGTTGTTGTTGAATCATCAAGCGGAAGCTCAAGGTTCAAAACAGGTGCATCGTTATCAATATTAATAAGGCTGGAATAAAGGCCCTGAATACCATAATTATCTGTTATCTTAAGGAAGACAACCTGTGTTCCACCAGGAATTGCACGGGTATCTACTGTATAACTCCAGTTTTCGGTTCCTTCTGCCTCATTGTAAGAGTTACCGTTATCAAGAGAAACCTTTACATTTGCAATTCCGTTTTTATCGCTTGCCCAGCCGGAAATTGTAATGAGCTTACGAACTGAAGTATCGATTGTTGGCTGCTCTACGGCACCCTTTGGCTCTTCCAGAGAAATTCTGTAAGTGCGTTCTACTTCTGGTCCCTTTACACCATTTATGTCTACTGCGTAAACGGTAATTGTATGCTCATTATCTGTCATTGTCTCGAGCGGAACATCTATCTGGAAGCTTGTGTTGAGCTGATATTCTGCATAAGGATCGTTGCTCTTGAAAACTTCTTTTGTTGAAACCTGCTTGTATTCACCGTTATCAATCTTATAGAAGATAGAAGATTCACCATCATCATCATAAACAACGCCCGAAATTGTAAAGTCGCGGGTAATTACCTGCATATCCTCCGGCACGTGAATTTCTGCACGAGGCAAATCTGATTCATTATCAATACTGAAGGCCCAGGCTTCTATTGTAGTTACGTTGCCTGCGTCATCGGTAAAGGCAAAGGACATTGCATCGCTGATAGGTGCTTCCGGTGTACCGACATGGGTATAAACAAGA
This sequence comes from uncultured Treponema sp., assembly GCA_946537975.1. Classification (GTDB taxonomy): domain Bacteria; phylum Spirochaetota; class Spirochaetia; order Treponematales; family Treponemataceae; genus Treponema_D. The sequence goes on from CAMNGG010000235.1 coordinate 8,630, forward strand.
GGATTCAAATCGATTGGCAGACGGGTCTGTGTACGGCCCTTTTCCGGTGGCGCAATATATTCTGCCTTGGCAAACAGACCATTATCCTGAACCTCAAATACAATGAGGTTATC
>CAMNGG010000236.1 GCA_946537975.1 uncultured Treponema sp.
CTTACTTCTTCCAGATAAATAAGGATTTTTTCATAAGCCCTTTCTCCAAAGGGTACAAGCCTTTCTTTATCACCCTTTCCATGAACCAGAATCAGATGTTCTTCCAGATGAAGGTTTGCGATTTTCAGTGTACAAACCTCACTAATTCTGAGGCCACACGAATATACCAGCTCAAAAAGTGCATCATCCCGCTTACCGCTGAGAGTTGACTTATCTATACTGTCTAAAAGAGCATCAATCTGCTCTATAGAAAGCACCTTAGGTAAATTTCGGGCAGCTTTAGGTTTATCCAGTTCAAGTGCCAGGTTTTCTGTCCACAAGCCTTTTCGCTCAAGATAATCTCCTAAAGCCCTTAAGCCGGAAATATCCTTCGCAATTGTAAGCTCTGAAGAGCCGTTTTCCTTTCTCTTTATAATATAATACAATAAATTCTGAACGGAAACATCTTTTAATTTTATCCGCTCTGTAACCAGCCAGTTCAAAAATTCGCCGGCAGAGATTTTATAGGTTATTGCCGTCTGCTCTGAATCACGTTTTACAAGCAGCAAATCTGTATAAAACTGATTCAGCAGTATTTCTATTGTCATAGGCTTTACAGGCAGAGCAATTAATTAATCGTCCAGTCTTATTGTTCTGCTGTATTCGCTTTTATTCCAGATTGCGGGCTTCATTAAATCATTTGAATCCGGAACAAAACCGGCAGGTGGAACAAAGCTTCCTGCGGCAGCAGAGGCTTTGTCTTCATCAAACATGCCGGCTACAAGAGACCCCTTCTTTTCAGATGAATCAGCTTCCTTTGAAACTGAATGAGAAGCGGCAAAATCTCCGCTTAAAGAAGAAGCATTTGAAGCTGCTTTTGGATGTAAAAGCATATCAAGTTCAGAACGACCAACTACATCATTTGGAAGAGTTTTTGGTTCAGCTGCCACAACAGGTTCTTCTTTTTCAGGCTCGGCAATAGTTTTTCCAGAATCCTCAAAGCCAGTAGCAATTACGGTTACGCTGATTTTTCCTTCGAGCTCAGGCTGAGTAACCTGTCCCCAGAACATGTTATAGTCTTTATCAGCCGAAGCAGAAACAATCTTACAGATTTCTCCAACTTCACTGAGGGTAATTTCTTCTGAAGCACAAATATTAACAAGCAGGTTCTTTGCACCGTCAATTCTTGAATTTTCAAGCATTGGATTATGAATTGCATTGTAAGCGGCATCTGTTGCGCGGTTTTCACCTTCACCAATACCAATTCCAAAGATTGCATTACCCTGACCGGCCATTGCATTGCGTACATCAGCAAAGTCTGTATTAACATCACCAGGATTTGTAATAATATTGGAAATACCTTCAACACCCTGGCAGAGCACTTCGTCTGCCTTTCTGAAGGATTCTTTTACTGTAAGGTTTTTATCAATATTTTTGAAAAGCTGTTCGTTAGGGATAACAATGAGAGAGTCAACCTGTTCGTGAAGTTTTTTAAGACCTTCCTGAGCCTGTCGCATGCGAACATTTCCTTCAAATTCAAAAGGAGTTGTAACAACAGCTACAGTAAGGCATCCGAGTTCTCTGGCAATTCTTGCTACAACAGGAGCAGAACCTGTTCCAGTTCCACCGCCCATACCGGCAGTAATAAATACCATATCAGCACCGCGGAGCTCATTTGTAATAAGTTCCTTGTCTTCCTCTGCTGCCTGCTCACCTACTTCAGGTTTACCACCGGCACCAAGACCTTTAGTAACCTTCTGACCAATAGCAAGCTTTGTTGGTGCTTTAGAGCGGCCAAGTGCCTGTAAGTCGGTATTAAGAACGATGAAGTCTACATTACTAAGCTCGCGGAAAATCATTCTGTTTACGGCGTTAGATCCGCCGCCGCCACAGCCTACTACTTTAATTACAGTAGGACTGCCCCCAGAAACTTCCGAGTCGTAGCCACTTTCATCATCTACAATTGAAATGCCAAGATTTCCCATATTTCCTCCCACTCAAACTCCGCTATAGCGGTAGTTCAAAACGCTTCCCCAAGCGCACACTTTTTAAGTTATTTCACTTATAAGTGATTTTTTTATTATACACTATCAGAACAAGGATTTAAATATCTTTTTCAGCATGCTCTGGCCCTTTTCTTTCTCCTTTCTTGCAGGACGGGCTTTAGCTCTGCGGCCTTTTTCTTTTCCGCTTGCCAGAGATTTATTTGCGAGTACAAGACCAATTACGGTAGCAAAATCAGGCCGTCTATAATCCTCTTCTATACCGCCGAGACTTTCAGGAACACCAAGACGGACAGAAGTTGTATGAAAGACCTTCTGTGCAAGATCAATTACACCTTCCATCATTGCTCCACCGCCGGTAAGAATAATATTACCAGAAAGCTCTTTTATTGAATCACCTGTATTTTTTCTAAGTGCAACCTTTACCATTGTAAAAATCTGTTCTACGCGGGCCTGAATTATCTGAGTAAGCTGTGAACGCTTCATCACTTCCGGAGCCCGTCCGCCAACACCAGGCAGCACTACATCAAAATCATTTTCAGTTGTAATACCTTCTGCCCAGCAGCAGCCGCTTGTAACTTTTATTTCTTCTGCGGCAGCTGTTGAAATTCCCGCAACTACAGAAATATCATTTGTAACAAGATTTCCACCAACAGGAATTGAGAAGGTTCCGATTGGAGCGCCCTTAAGAAGCAGAAGGACATCAGTTGTTCCCGCACCCATATCAATCAAAATTGAACCAAGCTCCATTTCATCCTGATGACAAACAGACTGTGTCTGGGCAAGAGTTTTAAGCATAACACCATCGAGAATATAATCTGAACGTGAGATGCAGGATTGTATGTTCTTAATTATAGTTTTGGCAGCTGTTACGATGTGAACCTCAGCTTCGAGACGGGTACCCATTCTATGAATCGGATCTGTAATTCCGCCAATTCCATCAACTATATAATTCTGAGGAATTACATGAAGCTTTTCACGGTCATCGGGCACCTTGATTGCAGTAGCACATTCAATTACCCGTTCAACATCTGCACGAGAAATTTCTTTGGTAGATTTATTTGCGCTTGAAACAGGAACGGTTCCACGCGAATTCTGACTTTCAATTTGAGACCCACCGATTGCGGTAATAACAGAATCTACAGTTGTTCCTGCATTCTGCTCAGCTGCATCTATTGTTTCTTTAATGGCATTCTTTGCATCTTCAATATTTACTATTACACCATTTCGCAGTCCGGCTGATTTTCTTGAAGCTGTTCCGGCAATACGGATATTTCCCGTCTCAGGATCTATCTCTCCTATTGCCACACGGATCATACTTGTTCCAATATCAAGTCCGACTACTTTACCATCTGCCATTTTCTAAATAACCCCTGAATTATCTTGTGATGTAGGAAACCGAACCGTATCGCAAATCTACAGCCGCAACCTCATCATCTGTTCCAATCTGATTTACTACATCAAGTACTACTAGCATATACTTTAACGCGTCTTCATTCAAGGCACGGTCAGTAAGAACTTTTACTTTTGATTGTGCTGGAATCAAGGCAAGCTCATAATTTCCAGAATCCTTTGGAAGTACACAAATTTCAGAAATACTGGCAAAATAATGCTGTGGAAGCTCACTGATTTTTGAAATCTGATCTATAAGAGGTCTGTATTTTGCCGGAATTCTCATTCCCTTAGACATATATTCTACAGGTAATCCGGAAACAATAGGAAGTGAAGCTTCTGCTGCCGGTGAAGTCTTTCCTGGGAAAAGAACTCCATTTTTATCTATCTGAACAGGTTTTGTTCTTCCTTTTTCCAGTACAAAAGTAACTGCTACCGGCTCTCTTTCAGAAACATTTACAAAGATTTTATCCGGGAAGCGTTTTTCTACGACTACATGATCAATTCCTGCTTCCGAAGAAAGAATTGAAACTGCCTGGTCAACATCAAAATCAAACCAGCTTGACGAGTTCATTGGCAAAAGGAGTCTTGCAATTTCTTCTGCCGTATAATCCTTTTGTCCGGTTACGGTAACCTTTGGACTTGAAAAGCTTGGCATTACATACTTGTAAATTACAAGTTCGCAAAGCAGAGCAAAGCAAAGCACACAGAAAATCACCTTTATTAATTTGATTTTCTTTTCTGCCTTATTATCTGATGAATTATCAAACTCATCTGAAAGAAAGTAATCATTCTCAAGATACTCTTCTGCGACTAACAAACTCACATCACTCATTTTCTTTATCCACCTTTTTATAAGTAAGAAAGTGACTCTATATTAATTTCGTCATTTTCTGTTACTTTTTCATCTATTTTTTCGCAGCGTGAAGCATTAACAATAAAGCCGCACATTGCAAGTGTTATTATTATTGAAGTTCCTCCCAAAGAGAAGAAAGGAAGATTTATACCTGTTGTAGGAAGAAGTCCACACACAACCATTGTATTTACCAGTGACTGAAGAACAATTGCAGAAACACAGCCGAAGGTCGAAAGAGCTGTAAATTTATCCGGATTCTTAAAGGCTGTTTTATATCCTCTGTATGCAAAATAAGCAAGAAGAACAAAATACAGAACAACTCCAATATAGCCCATTGCCTCTGCCCAGCCCGCAAAAATATAGTCTGCCTGAACTTCAGGAATGCTGTTAATTTTTGAAAGACCTGCACCTATACCACTACCCCATACTCCGCCTGCACTTATTGCACGTTTCGCATTCAGGCTCTGATAATTAATTGTTGAGCTGAACTCATCCGGACTAATCCAGCCAATAAGACGCTGAAGTCTATAAGGATTAAGTGTAATCATTAAAAAAGCAGTCGGGATAGCAAGCAGGGCAAAAGGAAAGATCCATACAAGCTTTGCACCAGAAACAAAGAATAAAAGAATTCCAATCAGCATAATAAATACGCCCGAAGAAAAATCCTTTTGTGCAAAAACTATTCCTGCAAAAACAATCAGGAAGATAACACATGGAAATACATTTTTTTCTTCCGGATCAATTAACTTATCCTGCTTATCAAAATAATTTGCAAGGAAAAGAATCAGGGCAAATTTTACAAGCTCTGAAGGCTGGAAAGAAAAATTACCTGGCAAGCGAATCCAGCGGCGCGCACCATTTTTTGTAATAGAAATACCCGGAACAAAGGTAAGAAAGCATAGAACAAGTGTTACAATAACAATTATTCCCACAAGCTTTCTGATATATTTCATGTCTGTTATAGCAAAGCCAGCAAAAAGCACAAAGCCTACAACCGAACATAAAAGCTGCCTCTTTACAAAATATATCGGGTCACCAAAAGCTCTGATTGCAAAATTCTGTGAACAGATATAAAGAGTAAAAATTCCAAGTCCCCACAAAAGAAGAATTGCTCCAAGCAGCCAGATATCAATTTTGTTATAATTCTGTGATGGTTTATTTGCGTAAAAAGTAAACTGATTCATTCTTAGCAGGCCTCCCCTTCATTTCCACAGAGGAGCGGAACAAGCTTTTCAAGCTGCATAGAATGAGAACCCTTTAATAAAATTACATCGTTTTCATCTGCCTGCAAATTAACATCTGCCGCAATAGCTTCAAAGTTTTTATCATTTGATTCTTCAAACCATTTTACACTGATATTACCCTTACCCTCTGCAAGCTTTTCAGCTGCCTTCATTTCTGGCCCAATAAGGTAAACCAGTTCAGGACAAACTTCGCTGATACGACGACCGATTGCTTCATGAGATTTAACAGATTCTACACCAAGCTCTTTCATATCTGCAAGAACAAAAATCTTTTTGCCTACATTCTTAAGCTGGCCGCAAAAATCAATAACCTTCATCATGGAATCAAGGTTTGCATTATAGCAGTCTTTAATCAAAACAATCTTTTTGCCATTAGAAAGCTTACACTCTTTTACTTCCATGCGGCCGGCAAGAGAGGCAACAGACTCAAGTCCTTTCTTTATATCAGCAGAAGGAATTCCAATTTCTTTAGCACAGGCAATTACAGAAAGAGCATTCAGATAGTTATAGCTTCCCGAAAGCGGAAGATGAACAGGAAGTCCATCAAGTTCAAAGTCTGTTCCAAAAAGCCCTTTATCTTCTACAAAGCGAACGCCGCTTACCTCAGGAGAAATATCCTTACCGAATTTTACAACCTTACCCTTTACCTTCTCTGTACAGAAATCTGCAAAGTCATCTGCCTCACCAACAATGGCGGCACCGTCAGCAGGAATATAATCAAGACTCTTTCTTTTTTCGGCAGCAATATTTTCACGGCTTCCAAGAAGACCAATATGAGCAGTACCTATATTTGTGATGATTCCGAAACGAGACTTAAGGACCTTTGAGATTTCCCCGATTTCATTTACGCGGTTCATCCCCATCTCAAAGATTCCGATTTTTTCATCTCCGCGAATGCGGAAAACCGAAAGAGGAAGTCCTGTCTCAGAATTCAGATTTCCGTAAGTGTAAGCAACTGCGGCATCTCCAAAATGAGCCTTGGCAACACTTACCATCATTTCCTTAGTAGTTGTTTTTCCACTTGAACCTGTAATGCTTACAAGAATCATATTGCCGCATTTTTTTGTTACATAAGCCTCAGCGGCAGCCTGCAGAGCATGCAGTGTATTTTCAACAAGAAGGAAACAAACAGCAGCGTACTTAGTTGAAAGCAGGTCATAATACTCGGCTTTACTTTCATATTCTGATTTATTAATCAAAACTACAGAAGCCTTTTTTGCCAGAACATCTTCTATATATTTGTGACCATTCTGGAACTCACCCATAAGAGGCACAAACATACAAGGCTTTTCTGCTGTAACATTACGGCTGTCTGTCTGAACGTCGTTAAATAAACAGTCAGCACTTCCAAGCTGAGTACCCTTAACTGCGGCTAAAAGCTCTTCTTTTGTAAGCAGGCTTTCCATTACTTTTTCTCTCCCGTCATTTCAACTCTTACTATATCTTCAGTCTCAGCCTTGTGCATTCCAAGCTCTTCAACTGCTATTTTTTCAATTCTGTCAGCACTCGAAAGCACAGCTATATCACTAACAAGCTTTTTATTTTCCTCAATTAATTTTTCCTGCTTCTTTTCAAGCTCACGGATTTCTGAAGTTAATGCAGTATATCTGCGGGCCTGAGCCGCATAAAGGCAAAGAACAAGCGGAATTGCAAGCACAAAAAGGCAAAAGAAAAATTTGACTATAAAATCCTTAATATTACGCTTCATAAATTAAAAACCTACCACTCCATCCAGATGATATTGAGTATCATCCTTAATTTTTCTGATTACCCTAAGCTTGGCACTACGAGAAGGAGAATTAGCCTTAACCTCTTCGGCACTTGGAGCAAGAGGCTTGCGTGTAATCAGTTCAGCACAGGCAGAACCACCGCATCGGCAAACAGCTACTTGAGGAGGACAAACACACTGTTTGCCGAGATTGCGGAAATAGTTCTTTACAATTCTATCTTCGAGTGAATGGAAGGTAATAACACCCATTTTACCACCCTCTTTAAGGCAGCCAAATGCATCATGTAGAGCCTGAGGAAGTCTTTTAAGCTCTCCATTTACAGCAATACGAAGAGCCTGGAAAGTCCTTGTTGCCGGATGAATTGGTCCATAGCGGTAATTCGAAGGCACAGCATTCCAGATAATTTCAGCAAGAGCCTTAGAGGATTCAATACGGCCACCATTACGGGCTTCTACGATTGCGTGTGCAATACGACGGCTTAATTTTTCTTCACCATATAAATAGATTAAATCAGCAAGCTTTTCTTCAGGGAGATCATTTACTAAATCAGCAGCAGATTCACCTTCAGAAGAATTAAGTCTCATATCCAGTTTCTCGTCATAGCGGAAAGAAAATCCCCGTTCAGACTTCTCATAGTGAAAAACAGAAATACCGAGATCAAAAAGAATTATATTCGGACGTTCATATTCAGACGGATAATTTGCATAGAAATCCTGGAACCAGCCGTTATAAAAATGTACACGGTCGCCAAACTCAGCAAGTCTCTCGCGGGCACGAGCCTGAATCACCTTATCAGCATCAAGCCCGATTACAGAAAGAGACGGATATTTTTTCAAAAAGTTGTAAGTATGGCCACCCTCGCCCAAAGTTGAATCAATCATCAAAGCATTTTTCTCGAATGATTCACCTAAAGGAGAAAGATATTCCAGACACTCTTTTAATAAAACCGGAGTGTGTACGATTTCCACTTTTTAATCCCACCTAATTTTAAAAAGTTTTTATTCTAAAAATTTATGTCGTTAAATTCCTCAGCTGCATTACGGAAGTCAGCCTCCGACTTTGCAAGATAATCCTTGTAAGTATTTGAATCCCAAAGCTCCATATATTTCGCAATTCCAAGAACAACGCAGTCCTTAGAAAGATTCGCATACTCACGCAGACTCTGAGGAATGGAAAGCCTTCCGTTCTTATCAAATTCCACCTGCTGGGCAGGTGCAATAAAATGACGAACGACACTTAAACTGCTGCCCTTCATCATAGAAGCATTACTCATCAGTTTAGCTTGAAAAGCTTCCCATTCATCAGTAGTAAAAAGCCATAAGCAGGTATCTAAACCTTTGGTGACCATAACTACGTTTTGATTAACGGCCGTTCTCAATTTTACAGGAAACGAGACACGACCTTTATCATCAATCGTATTATTGTATTCACCAGTCAAAAGATTCATTCCCACTTACTTCCACTTTTTACCACTTTTTCCCACTTAACTACCATTTTATACTAAAATTCCCTAAAGTCAACCACTTTTTTTGACGATAATATAAAAAAATATTTCACTTTTTTATTATTTATACATACGGTTAAATACTATACTCTTAAACACACTGTATATGGCGTTTTCCACATTAAATGAAAGCAAATTACACAATTCTCTAAAAATTCTATATCAGGAAATTTACGACGGAAATATTGAAGTTGAACAGGATGGCCATATTTATGATATAGTTTCAAAAAATGGAAATATTATAGAAATTCAGACCAGAAATCTGGCAAAATTAATGCCAAAAATTCTTGATACAATTGAAAAAGGACACAATGTAAAATTAGTTCACCCCATCCCTCTTATAACAAGAATTGAAGTACAGGACGAAGAAGGTAATATAATTTCAAAAAGAAAAAGTCCTAAAAGGGGGTCAATTTACAGCATCTTCAGGGAACTTACAGGCATTTACCCGCTTATGACAAACCCGCATTTTTCTCTGGAAGTAGTTGAAATTGAAATGACAGAGGAAAGAATCCGTACAGACCAGCCTGTTCAATCAAAAAACGGGCGCCGCCGCTTCCGCAGAAACTGGAACAAAACAGGCAAAAGACTCGATACAATTATTAATACAAGACGTTTTTCAAAGCCGGAAGATTATTTAGCGTTACTTCCTACACTACCCCAGACCTTCTGTGCAAAAGATTTAAAGGAAGCAATAGACAAACTCCCCGACATCCCCAAACGCAGTGCCAACGCACATCTAATCTTATGGGTCCTCTCCCATGCAGGCCTTCTCACCCAATCAGAAACTATAGGTCGTACAAAATATTACAAATTCCTCACAGAGCACACAGAGCCCACAGAGTCTTAATTTATAATACAAAAAACTCCGTGCCCTCCGTACCTCTGTGAGGAATTCCCCCACTCCACACACTCTCTGCGAGATATAAAAAAAAGACCGCTCCATTTGGAACGGTCTTTCTTTTGCATGATTAAAGTTTTAGATTACCAGTTATCAGCCATATCGTCTTCGTCGTGATTCTCCATATCATAGAGGTCAGTAACGGCACGAAGGTCATCAAGATACATATAATATGTACCACGAGCCTGCATTGGGTTACAGTCTACACGGAAACCAAGAATCTTAAGACCAGGCTTATCACCATAGTAAGCACTGCTCTGTACAATTCCATGTTCTCCATCTGGACTTGGTGGAACTACGCAAATAAGCTTTTTCCAGCCAGAGAATCCAAGACTTCCCATATAAAGCTCATAATTACGTCCGAAATAATCCTGAACGAGAGCATAAAGCTCATGATCCTGGTTACGTCCGCAAACCCATACAGACAAAGTCTTTGTAGTACCTTCAATAGCGAGAGGACGTCCAGACTTAATTGTAAAGGAGTTCTTACCACGGCGGAAGAAATCAACTCTTACACCAAGAACCATTGTATCTTCATCTTCTTTACCTTCATCTTCCGGAAGAGGCTCCTTCATAGCAGGATTACCTTCAAAAAGACGGCTGGTAATAACACCATCATCAGCAGACATGTGAACATTCCATGAACCTTCACGTTCAAACTTATCTACAGAAATTTCACGTAATGCAGACTCTGCTGAATCAGCACCTACATTCTCCGGATTAGGCTCCTGAAGGCTTGAATTCTGAGCGAAAGCAAGGCCCATAGAAAGCACAGCAATAATACTAATTGTTACAAGCTTTTTCATTATTTAGCCTCCGAAACATCATCTGAATCAGAACTGTCACCGAAATCTACATCATTCAATTCATATCCATCGTAAATCAGAGAGAGTGAATTTGATGTGTATTTAATCTGATCAAAGTAAACTACAAAGTTATCAACATACTCTTCAGCATCTGAACGGATTCTGAAGCCTACAAATGTGAGGTTTTCAGGACCAGAACGAAGATGAGAAGACTGCTGAATCCAGCCAGGAATATTTATAATAATATTTTTCCAGCCGTGGAAAGCAAGACTTCCTGCAGAAAGAACCTTTACAGTTCCAAGAGCATCACGAACCATAACTTCAAGATAGTAATTATAGCCTGCACCCCAAACCCAGAAATCCATCTGAGAAACAGTACCTATAAAAGGAATTTCAAAAGACTTTCCGTCAGCTGTAGGATAAACTTCAAACCAGTTATCACCCTTGCGTTTGAAAGCAGTTTTTACACCGTATACCTTAAATTCTTTATCTTCACCTTTATGGAGCTGTTTCAAAGAATTTGGAACGCCCTCAAAATATCCAGTTTTTGGATATCCGTCTGCAATAAAGCGGCTTGAACCAACGTCCCAATCCCAGCTGTACTGCTTTCCGTTGTACATATAATTCTGCGAACCGGCAGAATCAAAATCATCCAATACAAATGTCTCAATGCTGCGTGAATTAGGCTGGGCAAATACCGGTAAACCTATTACAAACAGACATGCAAGACCAACAAGAACTTTAAGTTCCCTTTTCATGCAAAACTCCTTGAAACTTTTATCAGACCGATAAAAAGATTTATACCCTTTGATTATCGGTAATACAAGTCAATTTTATAACTCTTTCAATTATATTTCCTATATTATTCTTTGTCAAACGAAATTCTAGGTTTTAGGTGTTAGGTTCTAGGTTCCAGGAGGGAGGAGCCCCTCCCCTCGCTCCAGCCCGCTTTGCGGTCTTCCGCTACCCCACCCACCTAGGGGCTCCGCCCCTAAAACCCCGGTAAATTACCCCGCGAGTTTGCTTGCAAACTCGTTAGTGAGCGACAGCGAACGTCTAACACCCCCATATATTGAATAAACCTTTAATTTATTCTATTATTTACATCAAAGAAATCTCAGGCATTGTTTGTCTGAAAAAGGATGTTAATTATGGCTAACATTATTAGTTACAAAGATCTCGGCCTCGTAAACACACGCGATATGTTTGCAAAGGCTATGAAAGGCGGATATGC
>CAMNGG010000237.1 GCA_946537975.1 uncultured Treponema sp.
CTTCATGTGCCCCTCTTTTTAGATATGACCTTTGCAATGGCTGTACTTTTTGCTTATGGAGTACTGCCTGCAATTATGACTTATGTTGTAAATGTAATCTGCGGCTGCCTTAAGCTTGTGTTTCTTTACGGCAAAAATGATTATGTTTATCTTTTTACGCTTTCGGCTCTTACCATAATTCTTGTGACCTGGGCTTTTGTGCGCAAAAAGGAAAATCTTAAAAAGGGCGTAAACCTCACATTTCTTTACATTCTGAGTGCGGCAGTTTGTGCGGCGCTGGCCTGCTCGGTGGTGTCGGGCATTATAAGTTACTTTACATATACACTGGTTATGGAAGCAGGCCCTTTTGATAAAATCATTTTTGCCTTTAGCGGCGACCAGATGGGAGTTCTTGCTTCCTGTATTGTCGGACGTATTCCAATTACTATTCTGGACAGAATAATCACAACCTTTGCAGGTTTTGGAATTTACATTCTTTATACTAGAATAATGTATAGGGGGGGGGCAACGACAAGCCTGATTCGGAATGAAAACGCCCTCTATTGTCATGCCGAACTTGTTTCGGCATCTTATCATACTGATTGTACTCATCCTTGCTTCCTGCTCAGAATCAGATGGAAACCTGCAGGGCAGAAGCCCGCAATATTCTTGAGATAGTAAGCGGGGTTGATGGCGCGGGCTTAGATGCTTCAAGGCGGCTTGCCCTGGATCATGCTGTTCAGAAAATTGACCTTGCAATGCTGGCATATTTAAGGAATCAGAATTACGCTTTAGAAGATACTCACAATACCTTTTACCAGTATTTTATTATGTACATTGTGTCCTTTGCAGTAGGCGCGGTAATTCTGATTTTACTCAATGCGCGCGAAATCAAAAAACGAGACAGGGTAATTTCTGAATCTGAGCAGGTTTTGCGGCACACTATGGAAGTGCAGGAAGCGGAGCGGCGCAGGATTTCGCGCGAGCTTCACGACACGGTTGCCCAGAGTATGCGTTATGTTTCGCTTCTGGCAGAAAATCTTAGTGAAAAAGACGCGGCTGCGAAAATCATAAAAACACAGAATCAAAATATAGAAGATATACGTAAGCTGTGTTATAACCTTACGCCGCCTGCAATTTCTGGTACCGAAATGATTGGGGCGTTACAGCTTTTGGGAAGCAAGATTTTTGATGAAGGCGGAAAGGGGGCAGTGGAGCTTAGAATTGTGGCAGAGGAGTCGGTTGACTTTTCTGTCTGGAGCGATGAACAGCTGATGAACATTTACCGCATTGTGCAGGAGGCCTTTCAGAATATTAAAAAGCATGCCGGCGCGGGCGAGGTGACTGTGCTGTTTAAGGGAGATTTACCCGACAGAAAACTTAAAATCATCATAACCGATGACGGCTGTGGTATGAGCGAAGATATGGTAGCACAGATTAATAGCGGCATTTATGAAAAGACAGAAAACTTTCACTTTGGAGTAAGAAATATTGTGGAGAGAGTACAGCTTCTTGGGGGGAAGGTAACTTATAGAAGCGAGCCGGACTGCGGCACTCAAATTACAGTGGAGATATAAATGTGCAAAACTTTCTATATAATTGATGATCATGAAATGCTGAGGGTAGGAACCTCGGGCTGGCTTACTTCTAATTCGGACTGGAAGTGCTGCGGCAGTGCAGGAACTCACGAGCAGGCATTTGCAGATTTTGAAAGTATGGCGGGTCAGGGCGATTTGCCATCTCTTTTAATCTGTGACCTGAACTTTTATGGCGAAAATACTGGCTTTGATTTTATATCAAAAATTCATACTCTATATCCTGAAGTAAAAATTATTGTATACTCAATGTTTTTTGCGGCAGGAATTGTACAGAGTGCGGTAAACAGCGGAGCTAGCGGTTATGTTTCAAAAAATGCAAGCTGCGCAGAGCTTCTCGAAGGAATGGAAAAGGTTCTTGGCGGCGAGGTTTTTATTCAGGAAGAGCTGCAGCCAAATCTTATAAAATATTACAGCTTTACAGATGCTCTTACCCGCCGTGAAAAAGAGGTCATGGAGCTTTTAATCCGCCGTTATTCAAATGACGAAATTGCAAATCAGCTTGGAATCAAAAAGCGGGCGGTAGAAAATTATATTTCATTGATATATGAAAAAACAGGAGTAAACGACCGCAGCGAACTGATTGAACGCTACGGTAAGTGATTCTTTTACTCATTAACTCTTGTTATTGTTCCAGCCCAGACAGTTTTTTCATCCTTCTTGAATCTGATAACATTTAGTTTATTTTTATCTTCAGTTAATTCTGCAATAAATATTTTTTTATTATCATCCTCTTTATCTTCTTCAATTTTTGAACCAGATATAATATATTTGAAACTGCTGAATCCCAAAGAACCGGGGGCGCTATAGTTATAATAACAATGCTTAGAAGAAAATCTAAATTTAAATGATCCAGTTTCTGAACCATTAGATAATTCTCCTCTATAAATTCCTCCAGTAATTACTGGATCATTAGAAGAACCTCCCGAAGAAGTAGAAGAAGAACATCCTGTCATACACAAAGAAGCAAGCAGTACTGACAGGAAGGCCGAAATCATAATAATCTTTTTCATAAAAACTCCTTAAAAATAAATCTTTCTTCTATATTACCCCCCCCCATGAAAATTCCAGTGAGTTTTACCCACTGTTTTTAATCACGGCCTTTCTGCTGGAAATCATATTGATTCACATTGTCATTTTTTATATAATAACTAAATCTGTTTTACGGATGATTTTGTGATTTGTTTCCAGAAACCCGGAGACCGACCTGCATAACTTCCGCTCAGACAGAGTTTCCGGCCTGGCTGGAAATAATAATTTTTTATGGGGTTCCAATATGGCACTTTCAAAAGAAGCTACTTCAGCTACAGTAAAGAAGTACGGCGCAAAAGAAACTGATACAGGTAATGTAAAGGTTCAGATTGCAATCATGACACAGCGTGTTCAGCAGCTCACAGAGCACAACAAGCTCTTCCCAAAGGACGCTAATGCTAAACGTGCTCTCCTCAAGGTTGTAGGACAGCGCCGCAAGATGCTCCGCTACTTTGAACGCACAGACCTCGAAGGTTACCGTGCATTCATCAAAGAGCTCGGACTTCGAAAGTAAGGCTACAATCGAAAATCCGTTAAAAAACGGGCTGCGACAGCGGGGGATATAGTAGAGCTAAAAATTGCTTTCGCAATTTTCTTAACGCTCTGCTATAGAACACCGCTCGCCAGCGAGCTTACACATTTAGGATTATCGAAAAAACGCTTCAGAGGCAAGCTGTGCTTGCCGACTGTAACATCCCGCCACTGTGCGGGATTTTTTTTTAGTGAGTTAACTCACTTTTTTTAAGTGGAAAAAACTCACTTTCTAAAGTTTTCTTGTCCTTTCATAATAAAAGCAATTAATTATTCAATTGAGAGGTGTTTTTTTATGAAAAAACTATTAGGTATCTTGTTTGGGCTTGCTGTTTTGGGAATGACAAGTGTGTTTGCTGCGGAAGGAAAGAAAGTTGACGATTTGAAGAAACTTTATCCTTCATATTCTGTAACTTATACTTTCAATGTAAATAATAAGTCTGCAAATGATGTTTCATTGTTTTTGATTAAGTTTGTACATAACAGCAAAACAGAAGCATATGAATATGTAATTCCTGCAAAAACAAAGGATGTAATCGAATTTTCTACAGAAATTGATAATGTAGAAGGTGACTGGTGGGGCTTCGGCTGGATTAATGAAAACGGCGGCGTTGGCAATGGTGGCGCAGAATGGTGGTCTCAGCAGAAAGAAATCGTCATTGATAAAGATGGCTGGCTTACATACAAAGAAGACGGCTCAACTAAAAAAATGACAAAGATTAAGAAGCTGTAATCTTATCAGATAATGAAGAAACTCCCGCGCAGCCAGGTGCCGTGCGGGAGTTTTTTTTATAAATTACAATAAGAATTCTTCGATAAGTTTTTCAAGAGCCTTAATGGAAGGCGGCTCGGTCTGAGTTTCCATTGTAATTATGAGATTGCGGCCGGCGAGAATTCCGTTTTCGGTGTAGAGGCGGAGCTTCCCGGCCGCATTTTTTGAGTAGTCGGAATCGTCCATAAGGCCAAAATGTTCCCAGAAGAACTCGGAACGAGTGCGCGTGTTGAGGCAGAGGAAGTCGGGGTAGAGGGTGACGGTGTCGCCGGAACCTGAATTACGGTGATTGAGCTTGTCGAAATCACCGTGAAATGGTGCTTCACTGTTGCGTCGGAGCGTGATCGGAAATTCATAGCGATAGGGGATTTTGTGGCGGAAAAGTGTGTCGGCGATTATTACTTCGGACTTGGAGCGCACCCGCTCGCCATGGGCTGTGTAGAGAAGCGGTGCGTCTGGCGCGAAGGGCCGGCCTGTCCAGGAGACCTCCTGCCAGCTGGCCGCGTACTGTTCATCTGTGAGAGTTACCGGAGTTATGAGGGAACGGCGGGCCGGGCAGAGTGAATCGTAGAGTTCTGAAATGGCGCGGCCACCGCCAGTCTGACTCAGGTAATTTTGCAGCGTGTCGATTTCTTTTTGAATTAATATTATAACTTCTGTGTCATAATCTTTTTGAGCCAGTTTGTAAGCAAAGGCTTTTTCCTTAAGAGGAATGTAGCGGCCTTTTGGATTTGAACTCTCTGTGTAATGATAAAATTGACTTCTGCCATGCCGCTGGGCAATTCGCAGGTGCCCTTCAAGCTTTTTATTAATTTCCTTTTCTTTTTCCATTAATGTTGTCTGTAAATTTTTAAGTCTTTTCTCAATTTCTTTTTCCAGATTAGATGGGGATAACAGTTCTTCTTTCATGTAGTTTTCTCCTTTTGATTTTGACAACCTGCAGGCCGTCAGTTTTAAATTCTGGTAGTTTCGTAGTTCTTGCGACCTACAAAACTACGAGGTCTAAGTATTTTGTAGGTCAACACTCCATTTTGCAGGAGCATTTTTCTCAAAATTGACCTACAAAACAGGCTACTTCCCTTGATTTGTAGGTCGCTCGTAAGGGAGTACTCCTAGATTCTTGCAAGTTTTCTGTAGTTTCGACCTACAAAAGCACTTTCGGCTCGGATTTTGTAGGTCTCATAACTCGGTGAGCGGCCTGATTTTGGAATTCTCGGCCTACAAAAATGCCTAATAATTACACTTTGTAGGTCGCATCCTCGGCTTAAACCACAAGCCAGCGTCATAACAACCTACAAAATACTTGCAACCTTCGATTTTGTAGGTTGCAAGCTCTGTGGTTTATTTGGTTTTCTGTTATTTTGACCTACAAAACAGCCTTGTTGCCATATCATGTAGGTCTAAAAAACTCTATATATAATATTGTCTAGAAATACACCTTTTTGACAAAATTTTAGAAAAAAAATTAAAAAAACTTTTAGTTTAAAAGATTTCTGCAATAAAGCCTTGCTGCAATCTCAAAAACAGTGTGTAAAACTCAATGGACTTTATTGTGGGTGAGGGATTATAATTTATAGTTGAAACATATCATTTTTATATTTTTAAGGAGTTTATAATGAAAAAAATTAAGATGCTGGCAGCTATGATTATCGTGGCAGGAATTTTTACTGGCTGTGCTACGACAGGAAGTGTAAAATCAGGAAAGGCAAAAGTAACGGATTTAGATTCCTGTATTGTTGATGAAAACTATGACTTCATTTTTGAAATTGTTAATAATACTGATGAGGCAATTACTTTTACAAATGGTATAAAAGAGAATCATACAAATTTTAATACAATAAAAGAAACAAAGAGTTTTGTAGTGAATAAAGGAGAATCTTATCAATTAAAATATGATTTAGGATTAATTGAAAAATTCTCTGGTGTAAAAAAAGAAAAACTTAAATTTTTTACTTTTATGTCATCAGAAAATAATACTGTTATAGATGGAAATGAAAAAAGCATCTGCATATATGAAAAAGATGGACGATATGTAAATGACAGATTGTTTTATATTCATATGTGGGATCAAAGATATCAGCTTGTTCTTGCAGAAAGAAAATATATTTTTACTCTAACGAAGGTTGGTAAAGAAATAAATGTTTATGGAAAAATTGAAGATTTGTCTGATTTTGTTTATGATGATATTGTCCCGGGAAATGGAAGAAGCCCCATTAAACTTCAACTGAGAAATAGCAAGGAATATATAGAAGTTGACTGGCGATACTGTAATTATCATAAAGAAAACAGAGGTTTTGATAATGGCGGCAATTTTTCTACTTCAATGGATGGCGGAGACTGGCGTTTTTCTGGGGAAAAATACGAGCTGCTATTAAATTATAACAGGAATAATGATTATTATATGCTTCCGAATAGAGATGAGATTAGACCGTATACTGTAGAAGAACTCGAAAAACTGATTGGTATAAAAGGTTCCCGAACATCTGCCGAGGGAATTAAGAGTGTAAAATAAAAAAAACTGTAAAAATCTTCCATTGATTATTCTCTGGTTATGGATTAAAATTGTATAACTACGCTTTTTTTATAAAGTGGGGCGTTGCGGGGCAGGGGCGCAGATTTTTGCGATGTCGGAGTTTTTGGTGCCGGCAGAGATTAGCCCCGCTGGGTGGGGTAGCCCGCAACGAAGTGCGGGCGTAGGGCGGGGCTCCGCCCTCCTTGATAATGCATATTAGTTTAACTAATAAATAGAAAAAAACACGCGTCGGATGTAGTGACGTGTGTAGGAGAAAATTATGTCTGTAGAAAGAGTAACCTACAAACTTGGAG